>JAJUGZ010000032.1 GCA_029265715.1 Bacteroidota bacterium | reverse complement strand
TATTGAACCATTGGCCTGGCTCACGCGAACACTGGCTGTCATATCCGATTATCCGGCCAATCAACTGCACAAACTCCTGCCCGGGCAAAAGTAAAACCAATTTCTACAAAATGGCAGATGCTCATGCGCGGCGGCTTACATTTATTTCGGGCCGCATTTGCATAATATCCAGCGAAACTATAACTCAAAATACATCTCGCCAACACAACACCCGCTTGTATTCGACCTCAACATATCGTACCTTTAACGTTATGAAAGCCTGGATAATTGATAAAATCAGTGACCTGACAAAAGAAACATTACCTCTCCGGATGGTTGAACTGCCAAGGCCTGTGCCTGACGAAGGAGAACTTTTGGTCCGCGTGAATGCCTGTGGAATTTGTCATACAGAGATCGACGAAATTGAAGGAAGGACTCCTCCTCCGCACTTCCCGGTTATTCCCGGCCATCAGGTTGTCGGGACCGTTGAAGAAACAAAAGGGAAAAGAGCCGACATAAAACCCGGCGATCGGGTTGGGATTGCCTGGATTTACTCAGCATGCGGAAGTTGTGAATTCTGCCTCTCGGGCCGTGAAAATTTATGCTCCGGATTTACAGCAACCGGCCGCGATACAAATGGCGGCTATGCCGAATACCTGATTGCCAACGAAAATTTTGTTTATAAAATCCCTGATATTTTTTCTGATTTTGAAGCAGCTCCCCTGCTCTGCGCCGGAGCCATCGGATACCGGTCGGTATCTCTTTGCCAAATGGAGAATGGGAAACGCATTGGGCTAACCGGGTTTGGCGCATCGGCCCATCTGGTCCTGAAACTGGTCAGGTACCTGTATCCAGCATCCGAGATTTTTGTTTTTGCCCGGAATCTGGAAGAACGTCAATTTGCCTTGGATCTGGGCGCCAGTTGGGCTGGCGACACCAACAACAAACCTCCACGATTACTTGACTGCATCATCGATACGACTCCGGTCTGGATACCGGTCCTGCACGCACTCGAAACACTCAAACCCGGTGGCAGGCTGGTGATCAATGCCATCCGGAAAGAATCGCTCGACCAGGAATACTTGCTAAATTTAAACTACCCGGCTCATCTGTGGATGGAAAAAGAAATAAAAAGCGTGGCCAATGTCACAGCCCGCGATGTTCAGGAATTTATTCGGATCGCTGCAGCAATGCCCTTCAGGCCTGAAGTGGAAGTTTACCCTTTTGAAGATGCCAACCGGGCCATTCTCGACATCAAACACCGACGAATTAAAGGAGCAAAAGTTTTAGCCATCCATCCCTGATTTCTATTCCCCGTCGCCGGAGCAGGCTAGTTCCCCCGGATAATCCGCCCCAAGGCAAAATTTCCGCTTCCGTAAACCAAAATAGTCATATAAATCAGCAGATAAAGCAATGCCATTTCCTTGCTGGCAAACTTGTCGTGTGCATGTATGTAAAATGCCGCCACACTCATGGTAACAATCAATGGGATTACCGCCAAACGGGTTGCGATGCCCAGAACAACCAAGACGGCGCATAAAACCTCGGCAAATACAGCCAGGGCAAGCGACCAAAGCGCCCCTATTTTAAACGGGTCAGGAAAAGCAATTTGCCCGCCGGCAAACAATTGCTGAAGTTTCGGAATGCCGTGAGTCAGCATAAAACCTCCGCCGCAAGCCCGGAAGGCAAGCAACCACGCGTTTTCCAAAAAATCGTTCGTTTTCGATCCAACCATTTTCTTTCCCATAAGTCAATTCCTTTTTACTACAATAAACCAACAATCCGAAAGCAAAGAAACGTTTTCTTTTTGTCCTGCTCAGGCAAATATACAGTTGTTTCCCGTGATACAATACCTATTGAATTTAGGGTTAGACAAAAATTTTAACAAAATCTCGTTAAAAATTCATTGCAGAAAAACAAGAAACTACTACTTTTGGGCGTCGAAAAAACGGTCTGTAGCTCAGTTGGTAGAGCAGCTGACTCTTAATCAGCGGGTCCTGGGTTCGAGTCCCAGCAGATCGACAAAATAATCAAAGAGTTGTAGGACGTTTAACCTGCAACTCTTTTTTATTTGCATCTAATTCTATCTGAAAACCATCACACAACCGGGATCCGCCTTTAAGATGTAATCCGGGGGAAAAAAATTTGCTCGTAGTTCACTTCCTTTTTCCCCGGATCTTCGGAGGTATTTCCCGTACTTTTTTGCCGTATGGCCATGTAAACCACTTCGGACAGGTCGTGAACCGGAAGGTTGCGGTCTTTGGCAAACGTTTTTTTGCAAAGCGGACAGGCTGTTACCAGCACATCGGGGCCATAGCTCAGGTATTCCTCCATGGCTTTTTGTCTGATCTGGTCGCGTTCGCTCATCTGAATTTTGATATTGGCCAGACTTCCACCACAACACCAAGCCTTTTCCTTTTCGTTTCTGACCGGAATCAGATTGGCGTATTCGTCGAGCAATAAGCGGGGCTGGTGGTAAATGCCGCTGCCGCGCCCCAGTTCACACGGATCGTGGTAAACAGCCCGTAGCGGGAGTTTATGAATGGGCAATCTTTTATCGGCCATTAGTTCCAACAGGTATTCCGAATGATGAACGACACGGATTCCGGGCAAACTGTAATCTTCATTAAATACCTTATAACAAATCGGGCACGAAACAACCAACGTTTTAGCTCCGGAAGCCTGGATTTTTTCACGGTTATGGTCAACCAGTTTTTGTGCAGCCTGGTATTGGCCGGCCTGCATGAGCGGACGCCCGCAGCAGGCGGTTTTGTCTTCGTCCATAAACCAATAGCTGACGCCAGCCATTTCGAACAGGGCCCGCATCGATTTGATGATAGCCGGTGTAAGATGGGTCATACATCCGGCGAAATAAATAACTTCGGTTGAAACCGGTTTCGGCATGCAGTCGCTTTTCAGGTAGTCGTACTGCGAATTGTATTCCATTGTCGACTCGATGCGCTGGGTGATGCGCAGGTTGTTCAGGTCGAGGCCCACCGGGCAATCATTCTGACAACGCCCGCAAAGCAGGCAGTTAAACAATTGTTCGTCGCTCAGTCGCCGCCCGCGAATTTGCTTCAACACGTAAACCGATTGGGTGTTTCGGATATTGGCATGGTTCATCTGGCAACTATCGAGGCAAATACCGCAACGCGAACACGAAAAAACCTGGACACGCGTATAGGTATTCACGTTCTTTTTAAGCCGGATGCCGTACTTCCGGAGGAAAATCAGCAGGACTTCGACCGGAATGTGCATGTAACGCGAAACGGGCATCGTCAGGAAAAAAACACCTAAAGCACACGAATAAGCCCACCACAAAGGCATCTCCATCTGCTGGACCGGAACGAACGAAGCCAGCAGGTTCCCGGCAGACTGGGTCAGAAAACTGCCATTGTGGTACAGGTTAGCGCTAACACTTTCGGCGGCCAGCCGCAATGGGAAGATCAGCCAAAGCGCCGTTAGCGAAATCCGGTCGCCAACTTTTAACCGGGTAGTCCGTTTCATACCAAACAGGCTTTTGTGAATCCGCTTATAATAGGCCAGCATCACTCCGGAAAGGACAATTAGAAGCAGGAAATCCATGGATGCTGCAAAAAATTTACTTTCGAAACCGGCAGGTGGCGTTTGCTCGGCATAACGAAAGAAGATGGACTTCCATATTGGGAACGATAAGGTTCGGTAATGCAAGGCTGTTTCGATATGCCCTACCACGATCAGCAGGAACCACCCAAATGCCAGGCTGGTGTGCATATATCCAAGCACCGGATTCTTACGGAATATCTTCCGGTGCAAAAGCGACTCCATGAACGTTTCGGCCAGTGCTTCACCGGTTTTGCGGGTCGGCATGTTTTTCCAGATCCGGATTTTGTCAATTTTCGAGAGCCCGGCGATCCAGATGATTGTTACGACAATCAGGAAACTGATGATGAAGAGTAACCCAATGATAAAAGGCAGGGCAAAAGATGGGGTTTCCATGGTTTACCGTTTTAAGGAATGAGACTTTGCAACACTTTTTTTTATCAGCATAATCACGTTCCGGATATTGATTCCGCGTGGGCAGACCAGCATGCACTTCCCGCAGAGCATGCACTTTTTTATTTCGTTTTCGAGTCCTACTGTTTCGCCCCGGCGCAATAGCAGATTCAATTGCCGGATGTTAAAACTGACTAAGTTTCCGGCGCTACAGGTGGCCGTACACCCGCCACACGACAGGCATACTTTAAAGGATGGCTCCAGTTCCAGGATCTCACTGAGCAGTCGTCCGTCGAACTGTTCAAAATCGATGGTCCGGGGTTTTATCGCCGCAAAGCCGAAGTTTTTTACAGCCATGATTTCTCCAATTTTTGAAAGTAGTCGTTCACTTCGCAGGCTGCCGAACGGGCATGCAAAATGGTATCGGTTACCGACATGGGGCCGGTACAGCTTCCTGCCACAAAGATGCCTTCCTGCGAACTCAGATTAGTACTTCGGTGTTCGTCGGCAGTGGCAATGAACCCAGATGATTCGCAGCGGGAGCCGCAGACTGAAGCGGCTTGGGCCGTGCCCGTACCTGCTTCCATCCCCACGAGCAAAACCAGCCAGTCGACGTTCATTTTCAGCGGACGGCCCGAAAGCGTATCTTCAGCCTTTATCTGTACGGATTTGTCTATCTTTTCGGCTGCTTCAGACAAACGGCCGCGGATAAACTGAATGTCGTATTTTTCTTGTGCAGTTCGGTACAGCTCTTCGAAGTGCTTGCCATACATGCGCAGGTCCATATAAAAGCAAAAGATCTCTGTCCCGGGCGACAACTTTTTCAGTTCGATGGCCTGCTTGACGCCGGTAATACAGCACACTTTCGAGCAATAATGATTGCCCGATTTTTCGTCGCGCGAGCCAACGCAATGCACAAAAGCCACCCGGTTGGGGGCGCCTTCGGGTGTACGCAACAATTCGCCGTTATTCATTCGTTTTTCCAGGTCGGCCGAAGTGATCACACGTTCATAAATTTTATACCCGTATTCTTCTTTGCGCCGGGCATCAAACAGTTCGTAGCCCGAAGCCACCACAACAGCATCGGCTTCCAGCTTGTCTTTCCCGGAAGTTTCGATGGCAAAACGGCCATTTGTCCGGTTCACCGAAGTAACTTTGGTTTCGAGCAATACCTGCAGGTCGGCTTGATGTTTTTGAGATTGAAGCCAGTCGAGCTGTTCTTTTGCCAGACTAAAATCCGGGAACAAGCAGTGCCAGTCGTTTAACTTTCCGCCCAACTGGTTACTTTTCTCGACCACTGTTACCCAGTGTCCTGATTTACTCAGCTGAGCAGCCGTTTCAATCCCGGCAACCCCGCCTCCTATAACGACAACGTGTTTCACAATTCAAAATTTGATGGTTTTATTTTGTCTGTTATTTGGATTATACTGATCTGGCTCAAAGCCTTCGGATCAGTATTGCTTACATGCATCCTACTGTTTCGGGCATTCCGATGATTTCCCCGTTTTTATTGGCAAACTTTTTCCCCGGGTCATATGGAATGCCCATTTTTTGCAACAACGGTTCGCAATCAACCTGGTGCATTTGCAGGCCCAAATCCCACGGATCGTAACCCAGTACCAGTCCGGCCATCTCTTCGTAAGTCAACACAGGGATTCCCTGATTCTTTGTTCCGTATGTTTTTTGTTCTGTTTCGGCAATTACATATTGCCAGCGGTCGAGGAACATGGAACAGCCGGGGCAGTTGCAAACAATCATATCGGGCTGATAAGGCTGCATCGATTCGAATTTTTTGCGCGAGTTTGACAAAGAGTAGCCCCGGTTAGCCATGATCAGGTATTGGCGGAACCCGAAGCCACAGCAATGGCGCCGCTCCGGATAATCAACCACTTCGCCCCCCCATGATTCAATCATGCCACTCAGGACAGCCGGAAACTCGGCACCACCAACCCCTTTTTTCGGAAACATTTTGGCATAATGGCAACCGATGTGTTCGACAACCCGGAGTGGTTTGCCAGTTAATTTATTTATGAGCCGGTATGGCCCCTGAGCCGAAATTGCCTCCTTAAAATGATAGATAATATCGCTGGAGTGGGCCACATTCCGGGGTAATTTAAAGCTGCGTCCGGTAGCTTTTTTTAGGTTCTCACGTGCTTTTTTCTCTTCCGACGGAAATTCTCTCCAGGTTTCCAGTATTTCGGAATAAATGCCAAACGAGGTAACACACGATACGGCAAAATTTTCCATACCATGCTCGCTCATCAGCGAGAACTGGCGGGCAACAACCGTCTGGATCGTATCGAACGGGACAATGTCGCTATGGTAGCCAATTCCGGTGCAGGTAGTGTGTTTCGGATCGTCGAATATGCGTTTGCCCAGATCGTTTTTCAGGATCGACAAAAAAGCGCGTTCCGAACCGGGAAAAAAGTTCTGCCGGATACAGCTCCGGGCATAATAAAAATCGTTATCGGCTATTTCTTTCTGGTAATCTTTCCAGATCCGTTTTTTTTCTGTATTCGGCATGGTTTCTGGTTTTTAGTTTTCTTCGCCGCGGTATAAATCTTCAAAATACTGCTGCATCCCTGCATCATCGGGGGTATAGCCCATTTCCCGGGCCTTTTGACAACTAAAAATTTCGATGGTTTCGAGCAGCTCAGTCCCTCCGGAAACATCGAAAATAGCTTGCAATTCGTCGAGGCTTTCCTGCGGAATACGACGAAGCGTTCCGGGACCGTCTTGGTCAAGGTTCGCACCCAAACGTTCGTACACCGCATCGAGATTGTTGTAAATCATTTCCCAGACCGGGCCCTGCTCCGGATGAAGTTCTGGTTTTACCGACGTGGGGTGAATACAGTATCCGTATTTCAGAATGTTCTCGCCGATGACTTTTTTCAAGACATATTGTTGTCGGCCTTTGGCACTTTCGGTGAAAAAACCCATTTTCTGCGAAACTGCCCGGAGTACGGAAATGATTTGGCCCGGACAGTTTCCACGCGGACAACGTGTTTTGCACGACATACACTGCCCACACAGCCAGATCAGGTCGCCTTTCAGGAGTTCTTCCAGTTTTTCTTCGTCTTTGCTTTGCACAACGGAAATCAGCATGCGCGGATCGTAATCGGAAAACTCGGCTGCAGGGCAAATGGCAGTACAAACGCCACAGTTCATACAAGCCTTCAGCCCTTCCACGAAACGGACATCTTTTTGCAGTTCGGCGTAAATCGACATGGTTTTTTTTAAGATAATCTGCCAGCAAAATTAACGTGCGGGAATCGGGCCTTTTCCCGTAAAAAGACCTAAAAAAACTAAGCAAAAAAGCGTATTTATTGGAATCCGGGTTTGAAAAGATGATTGATATCCTATTGGGAAATCCGGGTCTTTCGGTAGATTTGTGCCAGAATTTTAACACTTGGGAATGAGAACACTTTGTTTTTTTATACTCCTACTGGCCGGGATTTCCGGGTTTGCACAAACTGAAGCTGAAACAACGCTGGTGAAAGTAGGACAGACAGTTCCTGAATTTAGTTACAAGACTCCTGACGGGAAGACAATAAACATGAAAGACCTGAGGGGCAAATTGGTATTGATTAACTTTTTTGCAACCTGGTGCGGCCCTTGCCGTCAGGAATTGCCCCACATTCAGAATGAAATTTTTGATCAATATAAGAATAACCCGAAGTTTCAGCTCCTGATTTTTGGCCGCGAGCACAACGACGAAGAAGTGCAAAAATTTAAGGCTGAGAATAAATACACCATGCCGTTTTATGCCGATCCGGAGCGAAAAATTTACGGATTGTTTGCCAGTCAATTCATTCCCCGGGTGTTTTTAGTCTCCCGCAACGGGAAAGTTCTGTTTAACTCGGTTGGTTTTAACGAAAAAGAATTTGTCCAGTTGAAAGAACTGATTGCAAATGAACTTAAAAAACGTGAGTTCGATGTAAAAAAATCAGGTTATTAAAAAGAAAATACAGGGAGTTTTTGCATATTTAAATCATTGACCCACAAATACATAAACAAAACACCCTCTGCAATTAGTGTTGATAAGTTTACCGAAATTTTCTGCATTATTGACGATTTTTGGCAAGAATTTGTGCAGACCAAGTCCGACCACGTTTTGACAAAACAAGCTGATAAAAAACGAAGAAAGCGTTCATTTACTTTATCGGACAGTGAAGTAATCACCATCCTGATCCTGTTTCATGCCGGTCAGATCCGCAACCTCAAACACTTTTATCTTCACTATGAAAGCCAACATTTGCGAAAAGAATTTCCCTACCTTGTATTCTATAACCGTTTTGTTGAATTCCAGCAGAAGGCAACCACACCAATGGCTATTCCCCTGAGAACCTTTTATTTGGGTCAGTGTACCGGAATATCCTTTGTTGATTCAACCCCTCTGAAAGTATGCCATATCCGCAGAAAGCATTCCAACAAGGTATTCAAAGGACTGGCCTCCAAAGGCCAATGCTTAACTGGGTGGTTCTTTGGATTAATCGCATATTCCTTAAAAAACACATCCCATTTCGGCAATACGGTTCAATCTTATTAAATTCCGTTGGTATAACTTAAATTAAATAAAAATAGAAAATTATTGGCTTGGATTCCATAGGTAAAAATCCGGATTTTGCAGGTTTCACCGGGGTTTTGCTGAATAAATAGCCTCGAGGGTTACTGATTAAAGAACTTGATGCCGTTCGATCGATACGTAAATTAACGCCCGATCGCTTTTTACCGAAGACTTTTTAGTTTGGCAATTGTTTCTTCCGGATTAGCTGCGTTAAACACAAAGCTTCCGGCCACCAATACGTCAACGCCGGACTGAAGCAGCCTCGAGCCGGTTTCAAACGTTACGCCGCCATCAACTTCAATCAGGCATGATGGATTCTTCCGCAAAATCATCTCTTTCAGCTCCGACACTTTATGGTAGGTATTTTCGATAAATTTCTGACCTCCGAATCCCGGATTGACCGACATGAGCAAAACCATATCCAATTCCGCAATAATATCGGCAAGCAAGGCAACCGGTGTATGTGGGTTCAGGCAAACACTGGCCTTCATCCCCAGGTCCTTTATGGCCGAAACAGTGCGGTGCAAATGGGGACAAGCCTCATAATGAACGGTCAGGTAAGTAGCCCCGGCATTTTTAAACGCCTGAATATACTGGTCTGGATTGACAATCATCAGGTGCACATCGAGTGGTTTCTTTGCCACGTTGGCCACATGTTCGATAACGGGGATCCCGAACGAAATATTCGGCACAAATACGCCATCCATCACATCGCAATGAATCAGGTCGGCCTCGCTACGGTTCAGCATGTCGATGTCGTTGCCCAAATTGTTAAAATCGGCCGATAAAATTGATGGTGCAATTAAATGTCCCATTTCGAAAAATTTTTTACGAAAATAGATGTTCCGGCGAATGAAAAAAAACGAAATAAAAAAAAGTTGCAATTTTTGCAGCTTTTTAGGTTCCCAGATATGCTTTTAGCAACCGGTTCCTGAAGTTATTTTTAAGCTTTTTGATTGCTTTTTCCTTAATTTGCCTTACTCGTTCGCGGGTCAGACCGAAGGCATCGCCAATTTCTTCGAGTGTATGCTGCCGGTAACCGTTCAACCCGAAATAATACCGCAGGATTTCGGCTTCGCGATCACCCAAGGTCGACAACGTCCGTTCAATCTCCTTGCGTAATGAATTGGTCATCAGACCATTATCAGGACTTGGCGAATCATCGTTTAACATCACATCATAAAGGCTGTTTCCATCGTCATCCCGCAAAGGCGCATCCATCGAGACATGGTGGTTCGAAACCTTCAGGGCATCCTCGACCAGGCCTGGCGATGTTTCCAGAATGCTGGCAATTTCTTCCGGAGTAGGCTCCCGCTGATATTCCTGTTCGAGCTGCGAAAACGTTTTATTGATTTTATTGATCGATCCAATCTTGTTTAATGGCAGCCGAACTATGCGGGCCTGTTCGGCCAGCGCCTGAAGGATTGACTGTCGGATCCACCACACGGCATACGAAATAAATTTAAAGCCACGGGTTTCATCAAACCGCTGAGCCGCTTTGATCAATCCCAGATTCCCTTCATTAATCAGGTCCGGGAGGCTCAAGCCCTGATTTTGATATTGCTTTGAAACGGATACCACAAACCGAAGATTGCCTTTTATCAACTCTTCTAATGCGGCCCGATCTCCTTTGCGAATACGCTTGGCCAGCTCAACTTCCTTTTCAGCGCTTAGTAACTCAACCTTTCCTATCTCGTGCAGATATTTATCGAGCGACAGAGTTTCGCGGTTTGTTACTTGCTTTGTTATTTTTAACTGTCTCATTGATGGGTGATTTAGCTTTTTTCAATGATTGCATTCAACTGAAAAACGGATTACAAATCATTTTTCCCGAAAATAATCAATTAAGTTTTGTTTCAACAATACTAACAAGGAAATTGTACGAATGATACGTTTTTATGCATGAATTGTTCTAAAACTTGAATGAATTAAAGGCTCCATAAAAGTGTTTCGTCCAACGGAATACGTTGTTTAAATAAAAAATACAGCGATATTTTGATTTTTTTTGGGTAATACTGACTTATTCCGTATTATTGCAAGGTATTTCAAGCAAGTCCAATCATATCCAATTTATCAATCCATTTAACATACTTTATTAATTGGCCTTTTGGATATAAATTAACCAATCAAAATTATGTATGATATTATTGAATTAAGCAGAAAGTTACTTCCTGAACTGAGGGAAATCGCCAAAGAGCTTAATATCAAAAAAATTGAGTCTTTCAAAAAACAAGACCTGATTTACAAGATATTAGACACTCAGGCAATATTAGCTTCGGAGAAAAAAACGGAAGAACAACGTTACAAATCCCCCCGCGAATTAATTATCAGAAAAGACGATAGCAGAAATCCGTTGAAAATATTTACCCGCAAAAGAGAAGAGAAAACAGAAGAACCTGCTGTCGAAGAGACCAATGTCGAACAACCCATGCAAAAAGAAGAGGAAAAGAGGGAAGATAAACCCAAGAGAAAGAGGAGAACGTTGCATATAAAAGCAGGCTCTTCCAACCTGTCTCAGGCAGCTAAAGAAGAAATCCGTCAATTTGACATCGACGATGATAAGCCTGAACTTGAAATCGATTTTCAGGAAGAAGAACCGGTCGTAACAGAAACCATTGCACCATCAGAAGAAACAATCCTTCCGGAACCGCCCAAAGACGATATCAACCCGGACCCGGTTGTTGTGATCAAACCAAATCAGCCCAACGAACAACGGTTTGACCAGCAGCAAAACCGGGAAAAATTTGAAAAGAAAAAGTGGGACAGTAACCCCCAGCAACAAAACCAACAACAGGCCCAAGGGCAAAAACAACCGCAAAAATTTCAGCAGCAACAGGAAAAGCCTTATGAATTTGAAGGAATTATCACCAATTCAGGCGTGCTCGAAATTATGGCCGACGGATATGGATTTCTGCGATCGTCTGATTATAACTACTTAAACTCTCCGGACGATATCTATGTATCGCAATCGCAGATCAAACTGTTTGGGCTTAAAACTGGCGATACCGTCAAAGGAACGATCCGTCCGCCCAAAGAAGGTGAAAAATATTTCCCGCTCATTAAAGTTCTGGAGATTAACGGAAGAACCCCGGATTACATCCGCGACCGCGTTCCGTTCGATCACCTGACCCCGTTGTTTCCAAACGAAAAATTCAACATTACCGGACAAGGGCACGACAATATTTCGACCCGGATCGTCGACCTGTTCTCTCCGATCGGGAAAGGCCAGCGCGGATTAATCGTAGCCCAGCCAAAAACCGGTAAAACCATGTTGCTGAAAGAAATTGCCAATGCTATTGCAGCCAACCACCCGGAAGTTTACATGATCGTCCTGCTGATTGACGAACGTCCGGAAGAGGTTACCGACATGGCCCGCCACGTAAACGCAGAGGTTATCTCTTCTACATTCGACGAACCGGCCGAACGCCATGTACGTGTTGCCGGTATGGTTTTGGAAAAAGCAAAACGGTTGGTTGAATGTGGTCACGATGTCGTCATCCTGCTCGATTCGATTACCCGTCTGGCACGTGCTTACAACACGGTAGCCCCTGCTTCGGGCAAAGTATTGTCGGGGGGTGTCGATGCAAATGCCTTGCACAAACCCAAACGGTTCTTCGGAGCTGCCCGCAACATCGAAGAAGGCGGATCGCTAACCATTCTGGCAACTGCCCTGACCGAAACCGGCTCTAAAATGGACGAAGTGATCTTCGAAGAATTTAAAGGTACTGGCAACATGGAACTTCAGCTCGACCGCAAACTGTCGAACAAACGTATTTTCCCGGCCGTCGACATCAATGCCTCAAGTACCCGCCGCGAAGATTTGCTGCTTCCCAAAAACATCATGGACAAAATCTGGATCCTGCGCAACTATTTAGGCGATATGAATTCGCTCGAAGCAATGCAGTTCCTGAAAGATCGCATCATGCGGGCCAACTCCATCGAAGAGTTCTTGGTTTCGATGAACGATGGTTAATAAAAACACTTGCTTGAGATCCGATTCAACTAAAAAAACAGCCAAAGAAAAAATCTTTGGCTGTTTCCATTTTTAGCAGATTATTTCTATAAGTTCACATCCGGGACACTAGCATTTTGGAACATTTGCAAAACACCGCTGGCATGACGGGCATAATGGCCACGCAAGTCGTTTGAATAATTCTGAAGGATTTGCTTTCCCAAACCATTATAATCGCCACATTTAAACAAAGCGCGTCCCAAAAACAGCTCTTTCAACGATGAGTTCCGAAGACTGGTGTCTTCACTGCTAGCCGGAGTTTCTTCGAGGGCTTGTTTAATATCAGTCAACGCATGACCAGTCATCCCGGGCATTTGAAGCATCTCAAAAAGGATTTGGGCCGCTTCGTGGTTCAACAAACTTTCAAAAGCCTGCGCAACGGCCCTGAAATGCGAAAACTCACTTTCCGGGGTCAGCATTTTTGCCATTCGGACAATTGCCGGAAGCGCCTCTTGCCTTCTGGTTTTTCCAAGCGCAATAACTAAACTATCGACATAGCTCATGCTCATGCCAAACTGCCCCATTCCTCGGTAATTCCAGCCCTCGTCCCACCTCTCCAGATCAGAAACCGCCTGAAACAATGTTGTCCAGCCAGTCGGATCGTCGAGCATTCCGAGAATCCGGGCATAAACCAATTTATGAGCAGCATCCGGATCATTTTGATAACACCGGGCCACCTCCGAAATCCCTTTATCTTTATTCCACAAAACAGTTTCCAATCCATTCAGATCATTAACTACCTGTAAAGCGGCCAGCCTGATGCTCTCATCCGATGGCGGATAATTATCGACATCTGTCAGAACAGACCCGGTCAGGTTTTCAATCAGAACAAGCTCTTGCTGAAGTTTCTTCAAATCAATATATCGGATCATCTGATTGTTCTCCGAGGCCATCGCTGCAGCCCAACCAACCGCATACCCTTGGTTTTGCAGGCAAGGCTGCATACGGATGACCGGCATGGCATCGCGATGCGCACTAACCCCCAAGCCGGTTACAATAATGCCTTCCAGCCCTTTCGGCAACAAAGCCCGAAAGGGCACATAAGCTTTCACGTCGATCCCGCTGCCTTTGGGTGGCTTCAAGGCAAAAAAAGGATCGATGGTGAAACCATGCGTATCAAAAGCACTTTCGTGAATTGAAATAGTATCCGGATAGGTCCGCCCATTATAAACATCAAGCACCGAAATGGTAAAATCACCCACCATACGCCTCCTCTCACGGGTTTGCGGCAACTTGCCAATATCAAACTGATCTTTAAATTTCTCCTTGCCGACCACAAACGTCATCCACACATCCACCAGGTCAGTATCGTCGGTAAACGTCCAATCGGTATTATTGTAAAAATCATCAGGTTTTTTGGAAGGTAAGCCGGCACCCTGAACAGCCACCGACAAAGCATCGGTATACGAATAGGCTGCCCCTGCTGCAATAGCGATGTCGGCGCTTCCGGATGAATCGATCACCGTATGCCCCAAAATCACACCCCTTCCCATCGGAGTCGCAACGACCACTCCGATAACCTGGTTATTCTCGGTGTAGGCACCAATTCCGATTACCCCAAACCAGATTTCTCCGCCTGCCTTGTGTATTTCCCGTCTGAACCATTCGGTTTTCCAGTCAAAAACCCATTCATCAAGGCGCTGCTTTTGCCGGGGATTATCGTCGCCACCCAAAGCCCGGACGCCTTTATCTACTTCGTTGGTAAAACCGTGTCGGTAGCCATGATAATAACGGCCAATCATGCCTAAAGTTCCTACACCGCCCAACCCGTGCATGTAATCAATCACCAAAGTTGAGGCTCCATGCTGCGCCGCACTTAAAGCCGCCGGAGCTCCAGCCGTTCCTCCTCCCATCACAATAACATCATGGCGGGCCAAAACCGGCAACGAAGTCTCTTCTGAATGAACGAAACCAAACACCGCCGAAGGCCTGATACCGCTCAGTAATTCACCCACATTCCCTGATTTTTCGGTCAAAATCGGCTTCCCTGCAATTTTCAGATTTTTCAAAGCTCCCCGCTTTTGGGCAATCCGTTCGGCCTCAGCCCCTACCTTTTCGCCCGAAGCAATTAAATAAGCCGGCTTCAGCAAAAATGCAGCCAGTTCGCGCGAAACATCGGCCGATCCGCTCAACACAAACAAATATGGAACGTTGTATGGCTGAAACACCTGAACCGGAACACTTTCAGGAGAGACAGACACATCTTCCACACGTATCTCTCCTTTACAAAAATCCGAAGGTACCTCAAACAATAAATCAGCCGACTCAACCTGATCGGCATCCCACGTCAAATCACGGGCGACCTGCTCGGCCCTGGCATACGATACCCAGGAATTATCGGGCATATCGATCCTTAGCGAATAACGAAGCGCTGTATACGACTTTTCACCAACTTTAATTGGCTCTGGAAGCTTCTCCACCGCGTTGATGCGTTCTCCGGTTTTGGGTGAATTTCCGACAACCGTGAATTCAAAGTTCCGCTTACCGGTTTTTGTCCCTGAAAATTTAGCTGAGGTCATTCGGGCAACCATAGCCCGGGGCGTCGCATCGATGATCGTTTTGGCTAACACCACTTGTCGCCCGGAGCGATTGGCTATAACCACACCGCCCAGATTCCCGGCATCGTCGGTTACCACATCAGTCACAAACCCTGAATACAAAAACGAGATATTGTATTCAATCAATTCCCGATCAAGCGTCCGTTTTACATGCATTGGTGTTGGCAAGCCTTCGCCAAATATTTTCTGGCCCAACACCGACTGAGCAGATAAAGGTTCGGGCCACAACCGATAAGTTCCGCAGATATCCTCGCCCAGGTATGGCTCCTGTGCGACCAGAAAAACTTTTGCGCCTAATTTTGCAGCGCTGGTGGCTGCCGACACAGCAGCAGTTGATCCGCCAACTACAACCACATCAACATCATAAGCTACGGGGACATCACGTGCAGACTGCCAGACATAACGTAAATCATCTAAATTCCCTGCACGAACCTGCCTGATCGACCACAGACCCGAACCGGCGACGAAAGCTGTGCTCAATGCAGAAGTCCTTATAAAATCTCTTCGTTTCATCTAGTTGGTTTAATTAGGTTAAAATTTATTAGTTGGGCTTGCTTCTGTATCGCCTGGCATAATAGAAAAACAACACGAGCGAAACAACCGATAATCCAGCGCCAATGGAGTACGAAACTGGTTTAGCGAGCGAAAAACCTTCAGGAGCGAACAGCAAATACGTGGCAGTCACGGCAGTCATAAATACCGCTGGAACGAGCGTAACCCAATAAAAATTTCGTTCCTGAAGAAGATAAACTGTAATTGTCCACAAAACGATCATGGCCAGAGTTTGATTCGACCAGGCGAAGTAGCGCCAAATGATGCTGAAGTCAATCCGCGTAAGTAAGAACCCGATTGCGAATAGCGGAATACTCACGAACAGCCTGTTTTTAATTGGTCCCTGTTTATAATTCAGAAAATCTGCCACAATCAAACGAGCGCTACGAAAAGCTGTATCTCCTGATGTGATTGGCGCAGCAACCACGCCCAACAAGGCCAGCGCACCGCCTAACTTGCCAAGCAACGAATTTGAAATTTCGTTGACAATATAAGCTGCATTTCCCTGATGTTCGGTCATTACTTCGTTCAATGCGCCCACTCCGCCGTAAAAACTCATACCAATGGCAGCCCAAATTAAAGCGACAACCCCCTCAGAAATCATCGCACCATAAAAAACGCGCCTGCCATATCGTTCGTTGGTAATACACCGGGCCATCAATGGCGACTGGGTCGCATGAAAACCAGAGATAGCACCACAGGCAATTGTTATAAACAACATCGGGAAAACCGGGAACTTATCTCCGTCGAGATGATAATTGGTCAAATCCATTTCGGGGATCTGATATCCCTTTGCAAACAACGCAATGATTAACCCAAAGGCCATAAAAAACAAAGCAAACCCAAAAACAGGATAAATGCGCCCGATAATTTTATCGATGGGGAGCATGGTCGCCAGCACGTAATAGATAAAAACCACCCACACCCAAAAAGTCATCGACAAATAATCAGGAGTCAGTCCGGCTAAAATTTTGGCAGGTCCCATAATAAACACAGCCCCTACAATTACCATCAGGACAACGGTAAAACCGCGCATAAACTGTTTAACCTCGCGCCCCATATAGATGCCTACGATTTCAGTAATACTCAACCCATTGTGTTTAATCGACAACATCCCGGAGAGATAATCATGCACAGCGCCGGCAAATATCGACCCCAGCACAATCCATAAAAAAGCTACCGGCCCCCACATCGCCCCGGCAACCGCACCAAAAATGGGCCCCAGGCCGGCAATATTTAAAAACTGGATCAAAAAGACCCGCCACCATGGCATGGGGATGTAATCAACACCATCGTTCAATTGAAATGCCGGAGTTGGCTTATCGGGATTTATCCCGGCAATGCGTTCAATGATTTTGGAATAAAATAAATACCCGAGGATTAAGGCTAAAATAGAAATAAAAAAGGTGATCATTTTCAGACAGTTGATTAATTATTGAGTACAGATGTTAATCCTTGTGAAATTAGAAATACCAATAAAAATACGGTAATAACCAACGATCTAATTTCAATTTTTATCGATCCGTCTCAATATTCCAGCTTTTCCCCGACAGAATAGCATGAAGATCTTCAGGTGTATTTAAATTACCAAACAAGCACGGATAACGGTCAACCCAAGCCTGACAATCAAGGAACAAGGTATCGATCTTGCTCAGAAAGTGCATCATCTTTAAGTGGTTTGTCTGGAGCGACTTTCCCATTTTCGCAACAAGCGACTGGCGATAAAGACCAACTAATGGCTCAATTTTTCCGCCGTGAACCGGGACCACAGCTTCAGCAGAAATTGCCGCCGAAACCATAAACTGCAGAAATTCTGTCGAAACGAAAGGCGCATCGACACTCAAAACCAGATTCCAAGATGTGTTAGAGGCAAGTAAACAAGAATAAATCCCCCCCATGGGACCTTTCTCCGGGAAAATATCCGGAACAACCCGGCAGCCGGCAACCTGATAACTTTCGGGCGAACCGCTAATAATAACTTCAGAACAAAAAGGTGATACGAGACGAAACGCGCGTTCGAGCAACGTTTCTCCGCCGACCGTTAAACGAGCTTTATCAGTCCCCATACGCAAGCTCTTTCCTCCGGCCAGAATTATTCCCGTCAGTTCATTTGGTTGGATCACCCCGTTTGTTTTAGAAAAAACCTTTGCCTTACAAAACCAATTTGAAGTTGCTAAAAAATCGACGAAAAACCTACCCGTGTGCAAACATTGGTAAAACCGGTTATTTTCGTTCGTGCTTAACCTCGTCGGCTGTTATGGCATCGGCCTGGTTGCCAAAATGGCTACGGATATACGACAACACATCGGCAATTTGCCGATCGGTCAGATGAGCGTGCGAAGGCATCAGGTTGTTATAAATTTCACCGTCAACTTCAATTTTGCCACTCAACCCATTCAACACAATCCCGATAATTTCTTTTTTACCCTTGTTAGCCCAGCTTCCTGCAGAAAGTGGCGGATGCATGCCGGGAACGCCCGACCCATCAGCCTGATGGCAAGCCATGCAATACTGGTCATACACGGCTTTCCCCGGATGAGCCTGACCAGCCCCGTTACCCGGAAGACTTTTTTCGATCTGATTAGCCAACTGATCGGAACTTACAGCTTCCGGTTTTTTTTCACCGGATTTGTCAGAACATGAAAAAGTGATCAGAACAATAAGAACGGGAATTAGGTATTTGAGCAAATTCATATCGATTGCTGTTTTATGCTTTTCCTGAATAAAAAATACGCCAGATACGACCTTTTACATCATCGGTCACATACAACGAACCATCGGGGCCCATAGCCAAACCACATGGCCGGTATTGGGCGTCGCGCGGACTCTTAATAACATCAGTACCTGCAAAACCCGATGCAAATATTTCCCAGTTGCCTGATGGAATTTCCCCGGAAAATGGAACAAAAACCACATAATACCCTTCCTGTGGCTCCGGAGCCCGGTTCCACGAACCATGAAATGCAATAAATGCCCCGTTCCGGTATCTCTCCGGAAACATGGTCCCGGTGTAAAACAGTAAATCATTGGGGGCCAAATGAGCCGGAAATGCCATAATCGGATCATCTTTGGCCGAACACCGTCCTGTTTCCCGACCATCGCCGCCATACTCGGGGGCCAGCACCTTTTTGTTTTGCTGCCCATCATAATAGCAATAGGGCCAACCAAAGTCCGAACCATCCTCGACCAACAAAAACTCTTCGGCAGGCAACTCAGCGCTTTGTTGTTCCGAATACAAATCCGGATAAAACTGCGACAATTGGTCGCGACCGTGCTGCAAGGCATATAATTTATTCGCTGTTTTATTCCAATCGAGCGCAACCGCATTCCGAATGCCGGTTGCATAACGATACCCATCTTTCATCTGGTCTTGCCCGGGAACATCGGCTTTAAAACGCCAGATACCTCCATGCTGATCCAGAAGCGGGCAAGGGTCCATCCCCGGAGAGCCTTTCGTACGGTCCTGCACCTGACAGGCATTCGACGGAGCGCCGACATTTACGTACATATTCCCCTCCTGATCGAACGTGAATGGTTTGGAGGCATGCTGACTTTCGACGGTGAAACCCCGGACAATTATTTCGGCATAGCTGTCTGGTTCCAATGCTCCATCGGTCAGTTTGTACCGAACAACTAACGTGTCGGCGCCAAAATAAACATACCCGTTGTACAGATCGACACCTGTACCTTCGTATTGCCCGTGGTAACTAATTTCATCGGCTCGCCCATCTCCGTTTGTATCCCGGAGACAAGCCAGTCCGCCATTGTTTTTCACCCGGTTCAGCGCGATATACACATCGCCGTTGCTATTTATTGCAATATGGCGGGCATGACCAATCGTATCGGCATAAATGAGGGCTGAAAATCCTTCCGGAAGCTTTAACCCGGCATTATCCACATCCGGGACTATCGAGGTTTTGGTTTCTGTCTGGCAGGAACCCATTAAAAACGTCAGAAATAACAGGATAAAATTGAGCGAAGCATTTCGTTTCATGGTAATTGGCTTATAAACACATTACCAATGAAACACTGGTCATTGTTATTTGTTTAACAAGTAACGACCGCCCAAGTCGGGGTAATCAAAATTTCAGCCCTCCCGGAAAAGTCAAACCGGCTTCATTCTCCACCAACGACTTTCAGTTTCGCGACATCAAAATCAGGAGTATAATTTACCACAAAAAGTCCCTGATTAATAAACCCGCCCATCTCTCCCGTTCTCCTGAAATGGAAGGCCAATTGTGTTTGTTCAAGCTGGTAAGTTAGCAAACATCCGGAAAAATCACGACCAAAGTTATACAAGGCACTCAGAAAATAATAGGCAATGTCGTATCCCTGAAAACTAAACTGGCTTGGCTCCGCAAAAAAGCTGGCACGGTATTTCGAAACGACCCGATTGGTCAGCGGGCTGTTATAATCGGCATAATAAGGTGAAAGCACCTGCATGTTCAGCTTATGATAATTTTCTACCTGAATACTTTTAAAGCGCTGGTAGCCCGACAAACCGACCAACACCACACTATACTTTTCGGCCAAACCATTCAGCGTTGTCACGGCCACACTAACCTGAGCTTCAGACTCCGACGGAATGACAAAAACATTTGTCTTATCAGTGCGCATCAGGCTCTCCAAGTCCGATCTTCCTCCTGCTTCTAAGTTGTATTCATGAAACAAGCCATTGCGTCCGGCCAGTTTTGAACGGCACAATTCAACTAATTTAGCTTCCGGAGAGTTGGCGTAGCTGCCATTCTTCAAAATAATAAAATTTTCCCCGACAAATTCACTCCCGACATAGTTGGCTGTTTGGGCTAATAAATAGTCTTTCCCGGGGTTTACTTTAAAGTACCACGAATTAGTATTCTCCAGATTCCCGGTTGCTGCCAGCGGAGAAACAAACGGGATGTGGTTTTTGGCAGCAAAGTCGGCAACCGGTTTCTGCATTTCCGGGAAGACCGGACCGATAATCAAATCCAGGTCGTTCAAACTTTCGTTTGCAATCAACCGGTTGACGGTACTTAAATCCTCGCCCGAATCGAATACATGCAAGGTCACATTCATCCCAAGCTGCTGCAAACTATCCACCGCAAGTAGAACACCTTCATAAAACTGAAGGAAATTTTCTGATTTAGGGTAAATCGACCGGACTTTGCGAATCAACAATGTATCTGCCAATCCGCTATTTTCGTTGGCCGAAACGCCAGGTTCGGAAAGACTTCCGCTATTCAGACGTTTATTTTCTTTCAGGTATAACGGAAGCAACAAGCCAACCTGGTAATGAGTCAGCCGATTATTCTTATCAGGGGCACACTTGCCCGCCCCCTCAGGTCTCTTTGTTTTATGATTCTCGTCCTGAAGAACCGGGGTTGTATTTTCAAACCCGGCTGAGGTGTCGGGAATGCGCAAAACCATGCCGGTTTTCAATCCGGCACTCAGCAATGGATTATACGAAAGCAACTCTTCCTGGGTAACCTGATATTTTTTTGCGATGCCAAACATCGTTTCGCCACTCACCACCTGATGCGATAAAAATTTCCCCGGAACCCCGGCAACTGGGATGGTCGTAGGAGCCTGGTTCTCCTTTTCCGCACGTTCGGCAGGCTCTTCGGCCGCCTGTTGTTTATAAACCGGGATCTTCAATATAGAACCAACATTCATTTCGACTGCTGTTTCCGGATTAAACTTCAGGAGTTCGGCTTCGCTCACATGGTACAAACCGGCTACCTCTGCCAGTGTTTGTTTTCGCTTTATTTTGTGATAATAAAACTCGACGGGTTCCCGAACAATCTTCTGCACCTGTGGTTTTACCGCCGACGAATGGGCCGGGATTTTCAGGGTAGTCCCCGACTTCAACCCGGAAACCAGATCCGGATTAGCCGCAATCAGGTCTTTCTGCTCGATCTGGTAGGCTTTGCAGATCGAGAAAATGGTTTCTCCTTTTCTTACCAAATGCATGGTATAGTTTTGCCCGTTTCCACGAACCTCTTCCTGCGAATGTGCCCCAGGCAAACCCACATTCAGAAATAAAACAATAAAAAACAGATACAAAAATGAATTCTTCATGATTAAGACCCTCTGAATTTTATTTTCGGAAACAGGCTGAGCCAATTTCTCAATAACAGAACGAATTTTTAACCCAAATCTTGCTCTATATCTAAAAAAACACCGTATCGCTGTAACGTTAAAAGGCTTTTTCGCCAAAGTATTTCATAAACTGGACCCGTTCGAAAGCCACTGCGTTTTTCGCGTTCATCAGGTTCAGCTTTCCTTTAAAATCGACAATTGAATGATATCCTTTTTCGTTCATCCAATTTTCAATTCCATTATTGATTTCGGTAATCGCTTCGGGCCCTTTTTCGTACAAAACCGATGCCACCTGAACCGCCGATGCGCCGGCCAACAGGAATTTCAACGCGGTTTCAGCCGAATGAATACCGGTTGTTCCCGCCAGGTCACAGTCAATTTTTCCGGAGAGAATGCCTGTCCAGCGTAAAGGAAGCAAATACTCGTTTTCGGAACTTAACACATCGGCTGCAACAATTCTTTCGTTTTCCACATCAATGTCCGGCGCAAAAAAGCGATTAAAAACGGTGATCCCGGCGATTCCGGTCTGCGACAACTTCCGGGCCATTCCGGCGAGATTCGAAAAATAATGACTGATTTTTACCGATACCGGAATGGTTACAGACTCCAGAACTTTAGTCACCGTTTCGAAATAGAAATGCTCATGAAAATCGCTGCTACGGTTACAATCAGAAGGAACAATGAACAGGTTCAATTCAATGCCATCGGCTCCAGCCTCCTGTAATTTTTTTGCAAACAAGACCCATTCGCTCGATGTTGTGCAGCTTATGCTTGCAATAACCGGAACAGAAACAGCCGCCTTGGTATCGGTTATCAGCTTAACGTACTTTCGCAGGTTATCTTCTTTAATAACGTAATCAAAATAATCCAGGTACTCCGGATCATTATGCAACTCGTCGCGCAGGCTCAGTTCCTCCTGCATTGCCTGGTATATTTCTTCCTCAAAAATCGACTTCAACACGATTGCCCCGGCGCCAGCTTCGGCTATTTTCCGGATTTGTTCGGGGTTGCCGGTCATACTGCTGCTAGCTGCGATGACCGGACTTTTTAATTCGAGACCGAAAAACCGGGTAGAAAGATTCGCCTTCATACATGTTTCGTTTTATGGGTTCAGTTTTTTACTTGTCAGATAATTGTGCATGGAGGCAGCCGCTTTACGGCCGTCGCCCATTGCCAATATCACTGTCGCTCCGCCACGCACAATGTCGCCCCCGGCAAATATCTCCGGAATAGAGCTTTGCATGGTATCTTTGTCCACCTCGATGGTTCCCCACCGGCTTACTTTCAAATCTTTTACTTCGGAAGGGATAAGCGGGTTTGGCGAGACACCAACAGCTACAACCACCAGATCGACCGGGATATCGTATTCTGAACCTTCCACCACGTTGGGGCTCCGGCGTCCGGAAGCATCCGGTTCGCCCAATTCCATCCGCTGAACGCGCATCCGGTTTACCCGACCTTTTTCATCGGCAAAATATTCAACCGGATTAGTCAGGTTAATAAATTCAACGCCTTCTTCTTCGGCGTGATGAACTTCCTCTACACGGGCGGGCATTTCCTCGCGCGAACGACGGTATACGATCATGGCACGTTCAGCGCCCAGGCGTTTGGCCGTACGAACCGAGTCCATTGCAGTATTTCCGCCGCCGATCACGGCTACATTTTTCCCTTTAATAACCGGAGTATCAAACTGGTCGTTGGCTGCATTCATCAGGTTAACGCGGGTCAGGTATTCGTTCGACGACATAATACCGTTATAGTTTTCGCCCGGGATATTCATAAACCGGGGCAAACCGGCTCCGCTGGCCACAAAAAAAGCTTCAAAACCTTCGGTTTTCAAATCTTCAAAACTGGCTGTTTTCCCGACAATGAAATTCCGCTCGAACTTCACCCCCATTTTTTCGAGGTTAGCCAGTTCAACGTCAACAATTTTGTTGGGCAAACGAAACTCCGGAATACCATATTTGAGTACGCCCCCGATTTCGTGCAACGCCTCGAAAACAGTCACCTCGTAGCCCAGCTTGATCATATCGCCGGCAAACGACAGCGAGGCCGGCCCCGAACCAATAGCCGCTACTTTAATCCCATTCGGCGGAGCAACTTCAGGAATCGACATGTGTCCACTTTCCCGTTCGTAGTCGGCAGCAAATCGCTCGAGATAACCAATCGCGACTGGTTCTTTTTTCATTTTCTGAGTGTAGAAACAGTTCGCCTCGCATTGCTTTTCCTGAGGACAAACACGCCCACAAACAGCCGGCAGGGCTGATGTTTCTTTCAAGGTTTTGGCTGCTTCGAGAAATTCGCCCCGTTCAATATTTTTAATGAACTTGGGAATGTTGATGCTAACCGGACACCCTTCGATACAGGTTGGGGTCGGGCAATCCAGACACCGCGAAGCCTCTACCCTCGCCTGTGTTTCCGATAGTCCAAGATTGACTTCCCGATCCTGATATTTTATACGTTCGAACGGATCCAGCTCCGGCATTTTCGTCCGGGCAATGGCAGTCCGCTCTTTATTGGCTATTTTTTTTCGCAGCTCGACACGCCATTCTTTTTCGCGTTCGGCTTTGAGATATTCCTGATTTGTTGACATTGATTTCGTTTTTTTTTGCAATTACACATACCGCTCGAAAGCTGCTTTTTCCTCATCGCGGTACCCCCCCAAACGGAGCATCAGTTCGTCAAAATCAATCTGATGGGCATCAAACTCTGGTCCATCGATACAGGTAAATTTGGTTTGCCCGCCAACGCTGACACGGCAGGCTCCGCACATCCCGGTCCCATCAACCATGATAGCATTCAGGCTGGCCTGGGTCGGAATATTGTATTTTTTAGTCAGTAATGAAGTAAATTTCATCATAATAGCTGGCCCAATGGCAATACATTCATCAATTTTTTCGCGCTGAATAACTTCCTCTGCGCCAACTGTGACCACCCCTTTACGACCATAAGAACCATCATCAGTCATAATAATCACGTCATCAGACCACTGGCGAATCTCATCTTCCAGAATAATCAAATCTTTACTTCGGGCAGCCAAAACGGAGACTACCCGATTCCCTGCTTTCTTGAAACCCTCAACAATTGGCAACATTGGAGCAACTCCAACACCACCTCCACAGGCCAAAACCGTACCAACCTTATCGATGTGGGTTGCTTTGCCCAGCGGCCCGACCAAATCAAGAATTTGATCGCCGGCATTCATTTTACACAGCTTGGTGGAACTAACGCCCATGGCCTGCACAACCAAGGTAATTGTGCCTTTTTCAATATCGGCACCGGCAATGGTCAAGGGAATACGCTCGCCTTTGTCATCGACCCGTATGATCACAAAGTGCCCGGGCTTACGCGAGCGTGCAACCCGCGGCGCTTCGACTATAATCTTAGCTACTTTATCGGAGAACCAGGTTTTTTCAACTATGCGGTTCATTGAATCTGTCTTTTTTGTTTGTTCTTCTGATTTTCGCGTCAAAAATAAGAACCTTCGATGGAACTGCCGGCTTTTTTCCAAACTTTTTCAGAAATAATGATGTCAATATAATCTGTGCCAACATCAGTACCTCGCCCAAACACATAACTACATTTATATTAATATCAAGTGGTTAGCCCTGACTACACTAAAAACCCACATTTTTTTATTTTGTCGCGCAACGGATAACAGCATTCACTCATCTATAAGTACAAAAAAGAACCGCCGTTGGAAGCGACGGTTCGAAATTGAAAACAACCGGGATCCCGGTATTTTTTGTATAACTATTCAAATGTAATTAAAAATGAAAAAAATTAAAACTGTGTTCGCAGCACTTCTGTGCTTTACGCTTGGAGCCGTTACTCTGGTTTCATGCAACGATGACGACCCGGCTCCATTTGATGCCGTAGTTGATGTGTATATCAAAGATTTAAAAACTGATGGCGGGACCAAATACGGGATCGAGATTTATGCATTGGGCAATTATGAAATTAAATCGGCAAAAGTTGTTGCCCCCGGTACTGGTGGCAAAACTTACGAACTAACGCAAAGTTCAGACAAACACCAATTCATATTTCGGACCCCGGTAAATGATTACACAAACGACCTTCCGGTAAAAGGAAATTATTCATTTGAAATCACATCGGTTAATGATGAAAAAATAACCGGAATTGATATCGTTGGCGAAGAAAAGTTAACCCCCATATCAATTAAAACTGCCACAATGAATAACCACATGCTTAAAGTAACCTGGGATAAAATCCAGAATGCCGAAGCATATGCCGTCCGCTTGTATTCAGCGGATAAGACTAAAATCATGTTTTCAGGAACGTTGCTGAATTCAAATGCAACTGAGTTTGAATTTGGGACATCAACCCCGTCGTGGGCCAGCGGGGAACAACCTGCCGCTAATACCAACTATGTTGTCGAATTACAGGCTGTTCGCTTTGAAACCGGGGTTACTGTAAACAAAGTTGACAATATCCAATTCGTTTCTTCTGACAGCAAAACCATTAAGTGGGAATAAAAAACACAACGACAAAACAGATACAAAAAAGACTGGCAATAAGGATGGCCAGTCTTTTTTTTTTTGTATTCGAATATTATTTTTTAATCTATTCAAAACTATTCACACCTGCTACTTCGACATTGCGATCAACTTTTTTAATCAGTCCCTGCAATACTTTGCCCGGCCCGATTTCTGTAAACAAGGTTGCGCCGTCGGCAATCATGTTTTTGGCAGTCTGGGTCCACTTCACCGGGGCTGTCAGCTGAGCAATCAGGTTTTGTTTGATTATAGCCGGATCGCTGGTCGGAGCAGCATTCACGTTTTGGTAAATAGGGCAAACCGGGTTATTAAATGGCGTCGATTCGATGGCAGCTGCCAGTTCTTCGCGGGCCGGTTCCATCAGCGGAGAGTGAAAAGCGCCTCCCACAACCAGCTTCAGGGCGCGTTTGGCTCCCCTGGCAGTCAACGCTTCGCAGGCTTTATCAATGCCGGCAATCGATCCGGAGATAACCAGCTGGCCGGGGCAATTATAATTGGCCGGAACAACAACTTCGTCAATCGAAGCGCATACTTCTTCGACCACCTCATCGTCCAGCCCGACGATAGCTGCCATGGTTGATGGTTCCAGTTCGCAGGCTTTTTGCATGGCCATCGCACGTTTCGACACCAGCTTCAAACCGTCTTCAAAACTTAGCGCACCACATGCGACCAAGGCCGAGAATTCGCCCAATGAATGCCCGGCAACCATTTCAGGTTGAAAGTTATCCAGCGTTTTGGCCAATAAAACCGAGTGCAGGAAAATGGCCGGCTGGGTTACTTTGGTTTGTTTCAGGTCTTCTTCGGTACCGTCAAACATAATGTCGGTAATGCGGAAACCTAAAATGTCGTTGGCTTTTTCGAACAATTCTTTGGCTAACGGCGATTTTTCATAAAGGTCTTTCCCCATTCCCGGGTACTGAGCGCCTTGTCCTGGAAAAACGTATGCTTTCATAAGTAAATATTGTTGTTAAAATATTGAAAATTAGGTGTGTACTTATGGAACTCCATGCCATGAAAATTAGCTTCTCTAATAATATTTACATGGCCTTTGGTGCCACCACCATAAATTTTGTTACCGTGGCATGTTCGTTTCATGCGTTTATTTTTTAGTTTTTTAATTGTCGCATGGAGTTCGCATGACTGACAAATGATTATTTCTAATTGGCGTTTCTGCGAATCATGCTCATTTCGTTTGCTTATTTATTTAAACTCATAGCCGCCAAATATAGCACTTTTTCACGTTCGCCACACGCCCGCCCAACTGCTCATTATCAATCAGGTTTCTACTTAAAGAACGTGGCCTTGTAGGTCGAAATGTTATTTTTACTATCGGCCACAGTCAGCACCAGTTCATGTTTTTTCCCAAAAACCATCCGCTGCGGATCGAAAGTGTATGTCAGTGTTGCCGTTTTTTGATCGAACTCAAACAAGACCCAGTTTCCGTCAATAGTTCCCCTAAAGTCTTGGACCCCCGACAAATTGTCGCTGATTTTAAACCTGATACACGAACTATCCTTCAATATCTGCCGATTCTCGATACTCAGGGAAGTGATTACCGGCGCAATCGTATCGACGCCTATCGCATAATTGCCCAAACTCCGAATGCTTCCGTCCACCCATCCGTCTTTAAACGCGCCACCGGCAGCCGATTTCCGGCCCGATGCCAAATCGACGGTTACCAGCAAGGCTTTATCGCGGAGCCTTTCCGGTAGTTCATCCGCTTTTATCCGTAACCGGCAAAACTTTTGAAGCGGAACGTACACATTGTGCAACAGGAACACGTCCGAATAGGTTCCGGGAATACGTTCGCGCTGCTGAAAATTGAAGTTCAGGTCGCTGTATAACGTTCCCTCCGGAAGTTCGAAGATCACATCGTCGCGCTGAATTATATTTACCTGATTGAAAGGGAAAAAATCGGTTCCTGCCGGCTCCGGGGTCAATACGTTCATTTTTTGCGACCGAACCTGAAACTTAAGCTGAGTTTTGTTTCCTGCCACATCCGATACTTCATAACTGATTGTGTGAACTTTTTCGTCGGTTGCATCCCAGATGCCGCGGTTTTCGGAGCTATCATAAATGGGCAGGCGGTTCCCCGGTTCAATCCAGTTTTTATAAAACTTACGGCCATACCTGACAACCTGTTCGTAGTCCATCAGACTATTGATATATCGGGTATCTTCAATCGGAAACTGATCGATTTTAAACGAATAAACCAGATTGTCATCCACTTTTAAAACCAAGCTATAGATTCCGCATTTATTGAGGCTGCCATCAAAAAAATCAAGTGCGTCAACAGCAAAACCAATTTTCCCAAAAACCGGAACGACCGGATTCCCTTTCAACCTGTAAACGCCGTCAACCCGTTCGGTTTCATAACGCTGAGCCTTGGTTTTTCCACCCACATGGGCATCGCCACTCAACGGGTAAATCGTTTCTGACAAAACAACCGGGCTGGTTTTATCGGCTATCGGGAAATTATATAACAACGGATTGATCGCCTCGTTGGCATATGTATCGCGTATTTCGAAGTGCAGGTGCGGGCCGCCCGAACTTCCGGTATTCCCGCTAAAAGCAATCTGCTGACCACGTTTTACCGGAAGCGCTCCTTGCGGAACGGTTAAATCGACGGCAAACGACTCGCGCTCGTATTGAATTGTGCGGACATAATTCTCGATTTCCGGAGAAAACTTTTCGAGGTGCCCGTATACTGTTGTTTTTCCGTTTGGATGTTCAAGATACAAAGCCTGTCCGTAACCAGCCGGAGAAACCGAAATACGGGAAACAAACCCATCGGCTGCAGCATACACCGGCAAGCCGGTAACTCCCCGTGTTTTGAGATCAATACCGCCATGAAAATGATTATTCCGCAATTCAGCAAAATTCCCTGCCAGACTAAGCGGGATATCCAACGGTGGGGAAAAATAATCCGGATCGTCAACCGGAGGTTTCCCGGAGAAACAAACCAAAGACACGACCAACAGCAATAAAAACCTCTTCATAGTCAATTTTCAAATCACGACCCAAAAATAGAAAACATATCCCGAACCTTTTTGTTTTAAATCAAACCAATCCGTCGCGAATATGAGCAGCAATGCTTTTACTTTTGCACAGAAATGCTAATTTTGTGCATCAAAGTATGCTCAGATGACTAATCAGGAACGTATCTTACTGGAAGACATCAGATTAAAACTAAGATTGTTTTTTACTCGTCAGGAAAAGCTGAAAGAAGAAAAAGCTCAATTACAAGCTCGGATTGACGAATTGGAACAGAAAATTGCAATCCTGAAAGAGGAAAACAGCATGCTTGAAAAGAAATATGAAAATCTTAAACTAGCAAAAACATTGGCCGGGACTGGCGAAGAAGATCCGGAGGCCAAAAAAAAGATTACTAAAATAGTGCGGGAAATTGATAAGTGTATTGCTCTTTTAAACCAGTAATACCTTAGTAAAATGACAGATAAACTTTCGATAAATATAAAGATTGACGGACGGACTTATCCATTACGGATAGAACGGGAGGATGAAGAAAAATACCGAAAGGCTGCGAAGATTATAAATGACATATTGATTCAATACAAGCAAAAGTATGTGAACCAGGATTCTCAGGACTTTTTGGCCATGACTGCTTTTCAGTTTGTAGTGAAAAACATTGAGTTGGAAGAAAACGCAAACCAATCGCCGTTTGTCGATGAATTAAAAAAATTAGACGAAGAACTGACTGATTATTTGTCATAGGAAGAAAACGACATTTTTTAACCATATAAATCGAAAACCCGCATTTTTTCTTTAATTTCCGGCTTTCTCTGCAAAGGCCCGGAAATTAAAGTGAATTTGCGGGTTTTTTAGTGTAAACAAGTTTAATTAATTTAAAATGGAGATCATATATGCAATAGCAGGCTTTTTCGGTGGCGGATTGCTCTCATATTTTTTATGGGACAAAGCACTGAAAAGCAAAAAACGAAAGATAATAAGCGAGGCCGAAGCTGAAGGAGAAGTCATAAAAAAGGATAAAATACTGCAGGCAAAAGAAAAATTCCTTCAGTTAAAATCTGATCACGAAAAATTTATTAACGAGCGCAACAGCAAGATCAGCAGTATCGAGAACAAACTCAAGCAGCAGGAAACGGCCCTGAATCAGCGCAAAGACGAACTTCAACGCAAAATCAAAGAAGCAGAAGCCAGCGCCCGTGAAACGGCTCTGATCCGCGAAAACCTGACCAATCAGCTTGAAGTTGTCGCCAAGAAAGAAGAAGAACTCGACAACCTGCATAAAAAGCAGGTAGAAAAACTCGAAGTTCTCTCCGGCATGTCGGCCGAGGAAGCCAAAGCCCAATTGGTTGAATCGCTGAAAAACGAAGCCAAAACCGAAGCCATGTCGTACATAAACGAAATCATGGAAGAGGCCAAGCTCACAGCCAATAAAGAAGCCAAAAAAGTGGTTGTAAAAACCATCCAGCGCGTGGCTACCGAAACAGCCATTGAAAACTCGGTCACCATTTTCCACATCGAAAGCGACGAGATCAAGGGCCGCATCATTGGGCGCGAAGGGCGCAACATTCGCGCGTTGGAAGCTGCAACTGGCGTCGAAATTATTGTTGATGATACCCCGGAAGCAATCGTTCTTTCCGGATTCGACCCGGTACGCCGCGAAGTGGCCCGACTGGCCTTACACCAACTGGTAACCGACGGCCGTATCCACCCGGCCCGCATCGAAGAAGTTGTTACCAAAGTGCGTGCGCAGGTCGAAGAAGAAATCATCGAAACCGGGAAACGCACCACCATCGACCTGGGTATCCACGGGTTGCACCCCGAGCTGATCCGACTGATCGGTAAAATGAAGTACCGCTCTTCGTACGGACAAAACCTGCTGCAACACTCACGCGAAGTTGCCAACCTGTGCGCCATCATGGCATCCGAACTGGGTCTGAACCCCAAACGCGCCAAACGCGCCGGGTTGCTCCACGACATTGGGAAAGTGCCGGACGATGAACCGGAATTGCCACATGCCGTGCTGGGTATGAAACTGGCCGAACGCTTCAAAGAAAAGCCGGACATCTGCAACGCCATCGGCGCCCACCACGACGAAGTGGAAATGGAAAGCCTGCTGGCCCCGATCGTCCAGGTTTGCGACGCCATTTCAGGAGCACGTCCGGGAGCACGCCGCGAAGTGGTTGAATCGTACATTAAACGGTTAAAAACACTCGAAGAATTGGCCCTGTCCTACCCCGGCGTCCAAAAAACCTACGCCATACAGGCTGGCCGCGAATTGCGCGTAATTGTTGGCAGCGACAAGATTTCTGACAAAGAATCAGAACAACTGTCGTACGATATCGCGAAACGGATTCAGGATGAAATGACATATCCGGGCCAGATCAAAATCACGGTTATCCGCGAAACACGCGCCGTTAACTACGCAAAATAGAAATTCAAAACGACAAGATAAAAGCCTCACTTCGGTGGGGCTTTTTTGTTCTCGCAAAATCCGATGTTCTGACTATTGAAATAATCGTCCCTGCCAGGTATTCCGTTCTTTCAGCCGGCGTTCAACTCGGGCCACAAACTCAAAATTCTTAATCCCCCAGTTCGGGGCAACCAGCATACCAGCCGGCGACTCGCTCACAAACCGTTCGACAATAATTCTCGGGTTCAGCAGTTCCAGGTAATCCACCACCAGGTTCACATACTCGTCTATCTCAAACAATTTATATTTCTCCGGATGGAGTTTATAGTCGTGGTACAAGCGGGTATCCCGGTGAATTTGGAGCTGGTGAAGTTTGAGGTTCTCAACAGGCAATTGCGAAATCACACGGGCCTGATCCAGAAAATCAGGATACGTTTCGCCCGGAAGCCCCAATATTAGATGAGCCCCCGTGTGAATATTCCGGTTGGCCGTCGCTTCAATTGCCCGGACCGATTCGTCAAACGTATGCCCCCGGTTAATCAGGTTCAGCGTTTCATTTTTATGCGACTCCAGGCCATATTCAACCATCACATATACCCTTTCTGAAAGTTCCTGTAAATAATCCAGAATTTCATCGCTCACACAATCGGGGCGGGTTGCAAGCACCAGTCCAATGATTTTGGGATGCTGCAAGGCTTCTTCGTAGAGCGCTTTCAGGTTTTCGAGCGGAGCATACGTATTGGTGTAAGCCTGAAAATAGGCCAGATATTTCATCGCTTCGTACTTACGGGCAAAAAATTCAATGCCTTCCCCAACCTGCTTCGCCACGCTGTTTTGAAGGTTGCAATAAGTTGGTTTGAAGGTTTTGTTGTTGCAATAAATGCAACCGCCGGTTCCACGGGAACCATCCCGGTTCGGACAGGTAAAGCCTGCATCAACCGAAACTTTCTGGACTCTCCCTCCCATTTTCGCACGGAAGTAAGTCGAAAAATCATTATAACGTTTGGAATGTCCCCACGGAAAATTACTCATATCAAACCTGTTCTTGCGGCACAAAAGTATAAAAATAGACTGACGAACCAGCCTTTCGGGTTCATCGGTGTCCCGCTCAACCTGTTTATTTCCTTCTCGAACAGGCTCAATCATTAAACCCGTTTGGGTTCCAGAAAAGAACCGGCACCGAAATTTGTTGAAAACCCGGTTCAAAACTTTTCCCTCGCCGGAGGCCTGTTTTTATTCATTTTTTAACACTGAATCTCTAAATTTAAGCATCCACTAAAACTCACTTCTATGCTAACACGCGAAGACATCCGCCAAATCGAATCAAGAGGAAGTCAGGTAAGCACAATCGAAACGCAGATTGAAAATTTTAAAAAAGGGTTTCCCTTTCTCAAAATTGAAGATGCTGCCACCATCAATAACGGAATTATACAGTTAACCAACGACGAAATAGCCCGGTTCAGGCTAATCTTTGAAAAAAAACAAGCCGAAGGCATTCATCTTCTTAAATTTGTCCCGGCATCAGGCGCAGCCAGCCGCATGTTTAAATCGCTGTTCTCGGCCCTTGAAAAATGCCGGCAAAATGCCACCGACGAAGAAATCAGAAAAGACAAAGAAGTTGCGGCATTCTTTGACCGGCTTGCCGATTTTGCCTTTTACGACGACCTGATGAAAGCAGCCCGGAAATCGCCCGATGAAATTTCGGGGCGGCAAGTTTTGGATCTGGTCTTGCTCGAAGCCGGACTAAATTACGGCAACCTGCCCAAAGGCCTGCTCAAATTTCACCGTTACGAAGATGGCTCCCGCACCCCACTGGAAGAACATTGCGTGGAAGGCGCCCTCTATGCAAAAGACTCATCCGGGAAAGTCTGCATCCATTTCACCGTTTCTCCTGAACATCAGGACGCATTCAGCAAACACGTACAGGAAGTCGTTCCGCTTTTTGAAGAACTGTTTGACGCAACCTACGACATCAGTTTTTCGCAACAAAAAGCCTCGACCGACACCATTGCCGTAACACCCGACAATGAGCCATTCCGCAATGCCGACGGCTCGTTGCTTTTCAGACCGGCCGGACATGGCGCATTGCTCGAAAACCTGAACGATTTAGACGCCGACGTGGTTTTCATAAAAAATATCGACAACGTAGTGCCCGACTACCGAAAAGAACCAACCATTATCTGGAAAAAAGTGCTGGCCGGTTTATTGCTTGACTATCAGGAAAAGATTTTCTATTATCAACACATGCTGAACGAGCATCATTATTATGGGCTGGACAGCGCTTTTTACTCAGAAGCTGCCAGTTTCCTGGAAAACATTCTGTGCACTAAACCGGCCCAAAATTTATATTATACCGAGAAAGAAGAATTACACCAATACCTGAAAGCCAAGTTTAACCGTCCGATCCGTGTTTGCGGAATGGTTAAAAACGAAGGCGAACCGGGAGGCGGCCCCTTCTGGGCGAAAAACAGCGATGGATCGGTATCATTGCAAATTGCCGAAAGCTCACAAATCGACTTTAACGATCCGATTCAGGCTGCCATTGCCCAAAACGCCACCCATTTCAACCCGGTTGATTTGGTTTGCGGCTTAAAAAATTACAAGGGGGAGAAATACGATTTGACCTTGTTCAGCGATCCGCAAACCGGGTTTATCTCAACCAAATCGAAAGACGGGAAAGAACTGAAAGCGCAGGAACTACCAGGATTGTGGAACGGTGCCATGTCTGACTGGAATACCCTGTTTGTGGAAGTTCCGGTTGAAACATTTAACCCGGTAAAAACAGTAACCGATCTTTTGCGAAAAGAGCACCAGCCTGAATAAGGCTATTTGGAAAGTATTCTTAAATTTGCAAATTCTTAAGAAACCGAATATGGACGAGGAAGCAAGGGATAGTTTTGATGATGGCGACATTCAGGAAGCCGTGAAACGCTTCCGAACAATGGTAAGAAATAAAACCTCAAATTATTTCGATGTTTTTGAAGTCGAAGGAATTGTAGACCACTTTTTAGACGACGGGAAAATTAACCTCGCCCGAAAAGCCGTTGAAACCGGCCTTCAAATCCATCCATCCGCCATTTCGCTGCAAATTAAAAAAGCACAAATCTTACTTCAGGAAGGAAAGATTGAGGAATGCCTGGACCAACTAACCGTTGCCGAACGTGTTGAGACCTCAAACCCCGACTTGTTCCTGACCAAAGGATCGGCCTTGAATTTATTGGGTGATGTGGAACGTGCAATTGAAGCATTCGAAAAAGCACTGGACATGGACCTGGACGAAGAAGACGAGACACTTTACAACATCGGCGTTTCGTTCGGACAGGCTGGCGAACATCAACTGGCTATCGAATATCTGGAACGCGCAATTCAACACAACCCGAAAAACGAAATGGTTCTTTACGAACTGGGGTATTTTTGCGACCGCGAAGGCTTATTTGATAAAAGCATCGAATACTACAACCGCTACCTTGATATTGATCCCTTCAACCATTCGGTCTGGTACAATCTGGGAATTACCTTCAACCGATTAGAACAATACGACAAAGCAATTGATGCCTACGATTTCGCACTGGCACTGAACGACGAATTTATCCATGCACTGTTCAACAAAGCCAATGCCTTGGCTAACAGCAACCGATACAACGAAGCCATTGCCTGCTACAACGAATACCTGGAGTTAGACAAAGAAAATGACGACGCCTACTGCTACCTGGCCGAATGTTATCTGAACCTTGAACTGTATAACCTGGCGCTGGTAAACTACCAGAAAGCGCTGCGGTTGAACAAGGAAAATGCAGCCGCATGGTATGGCTCCGGACTGATCATGTGGTCGGAAGGCCAGTTGGCCGAAAGTCGCAACCTCTTAAAAAAAGCCATCAAATTAGAAAACGACAATCCGGATTTTTGGAGCATGTATGCCAAGGTATGCGGCGAACTCAACCTGGAAAAAGAAGCCAAAGATGCGTTCGAGATGGTAACCCGGCTCGATCCCTCCAATGTTGACAATTGGCTGTCGTATTCCGAAATGATGTTTGAACATGGTAAAATTGAACGCGCTATCCGGATCCTGAAATCGGCCAATAAAATAAATGCAGGCGAAGCCGCTATCAATTACCGCCTGACAGCCTATTTACTCGAAAACAAAGACGAGTTTGAAGCAGCCTGCTACCTCGAAAAAGCCCTCCGGCTTGATTTCGAAAAACATGCTGACTTGTTGGAGTTTTATCCGGAAGCCGGAAAAATTGAAGCAATAAACCGACTCATCAAACAATATCAATCAACGAAATTTTAAGCACTATGAACTTTTATTTACCTCATATTCCGCAAAGGCCTGTTCAACCCCGGGAAACAGGACTCACCATGGTTATGGACAAAGGCTTGAGCCTGCGTCAGGCCGAAGACCTTTGCGAATCGGCCTCGGAATATTGCGACCTGATAAAATTAGGGTTCGGAACATCACTGATAACGAAAAAATTAAAAGAAAAAATCAAAGTTTATAAATCGGCCGGGCTGAAACCTTATTTCGGCGGAACCCTTTTCGAAGCATTTGCTGCCCGCGGAATGTTCGATGATTTCCGGACTTATGTTGATGAGTTTGGACTGGATGTCGTTGAAATTTCGGATGGCGTACTGGAAATGCCACATCTGCAGAAATGCGAATACATTTCGGTAATGGCCAAGGACAAAATCGTTTTGTCGGAAGTGGGCTCAAAACTGCGCGGAAAAGAGATTTCTCACGAAAAATGGATTGAATTCATGAAAACCGAATTGAAATCCGGAGCCTGGAAAGTAATTGCCGAAGCCCGCGAAAGCGGGAACATGGGCATCTACAAAGAAGACGGATCGGCCGACAGCGACCTGATCCTGGATATTAAAAAGGAAGTGGATGCCGATAAAATCATTTGGGAAGCCCCGCTGAAAAGCCAACAAGTTTGGTTCATTAAATTACTTGGCCCAAATGTAAACCTGGGAAATATTGCCGAAAACGAGATCATCCCGCTCGAAACACTCCGGCTGGGACTTCGTGGCGATACCTTACTGAGCTTTTTACCGTAATGCCCGACACCGGACAGAGTAATAGCTGAGATACGAAGTAGAAGAAGAATTTCATTCTCAAACACTCCCCACCCAGCAGCCTGACCTGTCCGATAAACCAGTCCACCCTTGTTGAACAGGGAGTTGATTATCCGGGAAAGACAAACAAGCACAACTGCATAGTGAGGGGAATTTTGTTTTCCCCTCTTGTCTTTATTCTTGCCATCACCCCAGTGCATCCAACGATTTATGGATCAGAGACCTCAAAATACAAGGTTCATTTTTACGAGAAGAGCAGAGATCATCTATCAATTAAAATATCAAAAGTCAGCTTGTTTATAATCGAGTAGACTGCCCCGCCAGAAAATACTGACGGGGAGAGCTTCTCACACCACTGTACGTACGGGTCGCGTATACAGCGGTTCATTAAGATGTGGAGCAATTTTCTCGTAATACGACAGCAACGATTCATAACCCCGTTTCCGCAGGCGTTCCAAAGTGATGGTGGTCACCAAAATCGGGCTTTTGGCAATGCGCCAGCCTCCCATTCGTGACCGGCTCCACTGATAGGCTTGTTCCGGATCAACTCCCAACCGAATCAGGTTTTTACGTTTCCGCTCAGGCTTCTTCCAGTGATGCCAGATGCAGTACCGCAGCCGGTTTCGCAGCCACCCGTCCAGTTCCTTTAGTTTGCTGCGCAGGCTTGCCATTCGAAAATAGTTCAGCCAGCCCCGGGTTGTTTCGTTGAGCTTTTGGATGCGCTCGTCAAAGCTCATCGGGGTGGTTTTGCGCGTAATCATTTTCAGCTTTTCTTTGAGCGGTTTCCAGCTCTTTTCGCTCGCAACCAATTGGCACTTACCCTTCTCTCCTTTCCGGTATGTGGGTACGAACCCGTAGCCAAGCACTTTAAAGTTCACAGGACGCCGAATGCCGCTTTTATCCCGGTTGATCGGCAATTTCAGCTTGTCTTTCAGAAACCGAAAGATGCTGTTGCCAATCTTCCGGGCGGCCGGTTCGCTTTTCGTGTAAATACTGAAGTCGTCGGCGTAGCGGACATAGCGTAGTCCATGCTTTTCCAGTTCTTTATCCAACTCATTGAGCATGATGTTAGACAGTAGCGGGCTAAGCGGGCTTCCCTGTGGTACGCCTTTTCTACGCTTGACCAGTTTCCCGTTTATTTGAATCGGCGCCCTCAGCCATTTACGGACCAGCCGCAACGTGAGCGGGCATTTAACCTTCCGGTACAGCAGTTGTAACAAGATGCAATGGTCAACCTCGTCGAAAAAGCTTTTCAGGTCGATATCGACAATGTGCTGATACCCGGCATTGATGTGTTCCAACGCTTTGATTACCGCTTGTTGGGCATTCCGGTTTGGCCGGAATCCATAGCTGGATTCTTCAAAGACCATCTCAAATTTAACGGCTAAAACCTGACCAACGGCCTGTTGCAGCAATCGATCGGTTACGGTTGGTACGCCCAGAAGCCGGGTTTTTCCGTTGCCCTTGGGTATTTCTACCCCCAGAATTGGTTGTGGCATGTACTTTCCCGTGCG
>JAJUGZ010000128.1 GCA_029265715.1 Bacteroidota bacterium | reverse complement strand
TCCATTAATCAACAAAAAATAACATAAAACACTGATTATGTGTGCTTTATAAAAAAACAACAAGAAGCATGGCCCAGCCTTAGGCAACAAAGACGTCAACTATAGACAGAGAAAAAGGGGTTTTTAGAGATGCCCATATATATTATAGCACTTCAATTCTTGCATATATTCTTGTAATTAATATTTTTGTAGTCAATAAATCTTAACTTATGTTGACCCGCTTTAGTGGATTTTCCTTTTTATTATCATTAATCGCTATACCGGCCATATCTCAGAACAGTAAATACACATTGTCTTCTGATTCGATTGTGAATAAACAGGCAGGAACCAAACGGGTTTACTATGCCACAAAAATTAATGTTCACCCCCGGATTGACGGAAAACTTGATGATTTGTGTTGGCAGGGTTTAGGCTGGAGCGGGGCTTTTATACAGCAAACCCCATCGCAGGGGCAATCACCATCCGAGCCAACTGATATAAAAATAGTTTACGACGAAAACTACTTATATGCGGCGTTTAAGTGTTATAACCACGGGCCCGGCAAAATTCGCCCAATCTTAGGGCCTCGTGATGAGCTGATTGGCGATGCTGTCGGAATAGCATTGGACACCTATCACGACAAACAAACTGCATTTGAATTTATGGCAAATGCTTCGGGCCAAAAGTCCGATTTGGTTCATCTGGGTGCTTATAACTTCGATTATAACTGGGATGCTGTATGGTCGGCAAAAACGCAGGTTTACGATAGCTTATGGACGGCAGAAATTCGCATCCCCTTTAGTCAGCTTCGTTTTGCCCAAAAGCCGGAACAAATCTGGGGGATGCACGTTTGGCGCTGGCTGGATCGGAATAAAGAAGAAAGCCATTGGAAATTAATCCCAATCGATGCTCCGGCAATGGTCTACCTATTTGGCGAACTACGTGGAATAGAGGGAATTAAGCCAAAAGTTAACTACGAGTTTTTACCCTATCTTAGTATGAAGCTTTCTCCGGAAGGAACCAATGGAGATAAATTTAAATATGGAGCCGGACTGAGCGGTAAAATCGGAGTTAGTTCTGATTTTACAGTCGATTATACGATAAATCCGGATTTTGGACAAGTTGAAGCTGATCCTTCGGTTTTGAACCTGACTTCCTATGAAGTTTTTTACGACGAGAAACGTCCGTTTTTCTTAGAAGGTAATTCAATTTTTGACTATACTGTTGGTTCAGACCTGCTATTTTATTCCCGGCGAATAGGGCACGCCCCAAGCTACACACCAACCCTGAATGAAGGTGAAACAGTCAGCCTGCCGGATAATACCGCGATAATCAGTGCCATCAAATTAACAGGGAAAACCCCCAAAGGCTTGTCGGTTGGAGTAATACAAAGCTTTACAGCTAAAGAAAATGCTCAAATTCGTTCAACGCTGGGTTCACGGGAAGAAGTCGTTGAGCCTTTTTCCAATTATGCAATCGGACGTATTAAGCAGGATTTTAATCATGGGAACTCTACGCTCGGGGCGCTGATTACAGCCACCAATCGTGATATTAATGATTCCAATCTGAATTTTTTGTCAACTTCCGCATATTCTGGCGGCGTTGATTTTCAACATAATTGGAAAGGACGAAAATATTTTATCGATGTAAAAAGCTTATTCAGCCAAATAAACGGGAATGAGCAGGCTATTCGCAATTTACAACTTTCGTCGGTCCATTATTTCCAGCGGACTGATGCGGATTATTTAAATTTTGATGACTCACGAACTTCGCTGGGAGGAAATGGCGGAGCAATTAGAGGAGGGAAACGCAGCGGGCGTTTCCGGGCCAATGCAAATTTTAGCTGGAGGTCGCCTGGGCTGGAATTAAATGACTTAGGATATTTATATCAGGCCGACATATTGTCAGAAATGTTAAACCTCACGTATAAGGTCGATAAGCCTTGGCGGTATATCCGGAGTTATTATATTGACTTTGAACAGGAACGTGACTGGAATTATGGCGGAGATATTACGCTTGACCGGTTTAAGTTACACGGTTATGCCCAGTTCAAAAATCTGTGGAGCGTACACCTGAACCTGAAACACTACAGCAACATATTGGATACAAGAGAATTACGTGGAGGCCCTGCTTTGTATAAAGATGGTTATGCTGATGCTGAATTATTTATACAGTCCAGTCCGGTAAAAGATCTGATGATAGCCGCCGGTCCCCGGTTTAAATGGTTTCGAGACAACATCTCACAAACCGACTACTTTACATTTCACGTTCGCTGGCAAGTCAATAATAGGCTGAGTATCACTTCCAGAACGATATTTGACAATTCGACCGACCATCATCAATATGTAAAAGCACAAATCATTAATTCGAAAACCAATTATTTGGTTGGGACAATCGACAGAAAAACATTGCAAACCACTTTGCGCATAGAATATTTTATAACTCCCGAATTATCCATTCAATACTATGGCAATCCATATGCGTCAATCGGGAAATACCGAAACTTCAGATTTGTTGCTGACGGGAGAAGCCATCAATTAAACCAACGATATACAAATCTGAATGTGCTTGGTTTGACCGATAAGTATTACTCGGTTGATTCAAATGGCGATGAATCTGTTGATTTTCGATTTCGGGATCCCGATTTTAACTATCAGGAGTTTCATTCCAATTTTGTTGCCCGCTGGGAATTTAAACCGGGCTCTGCATTGTATTTGGTTTGGACCCACACCCGATCGGATTACCAATATGAACATGAAAATTCCATCGGGAAAAGCTTTGGCGATATTTGGAATGCACCCGCCAATAATATTTTCATGCTGAAGTTCTCTTATTGGTTCTCACGGTAAAAAAATAGCGGAACTTGGGAGATTCCGCTATTTTCACCACATTATTCATATCTGGTTAGTTATCTTCTTTTTCTTTTTTCTCGGTCGATAAGATTTTGATCCGGATTTTTTCCGATTTTTTATCAAATCCAACCGAAATTGTATCGCCTTCGGTTATCGATGCTTTGATAATTACCTCTGCCATTTCATCTTCCAGGTATTTTTGGATGGCTCGCTTCAATGGACGTGCTCCAAAATTCATGTCGTAACCCTTTTCTGCAATGAAATCCTTTGCAGCAGGGGATATTTTTAACTTGTAATTCAAGGCAGCAACACGATCATACAAGCCTTTCAGCTCAATATCAATAATCTTATTGATATCATCTTTCGACAAGGTGTTGAACATGATCACATCGTCGATGCGGTTTAAAAATTCAGGGGCAAATGCCTTTTTTAAGGCTTTTTCAACAATGTATTTAGCATGTTCTGTTTCGTCCTCTGCAGTCTTGGCTGCTGTGTTAAAGCCGACTCCGCGACCAAAATCCTTCAGTTGGCGCGACCCAATGTTCGATGTCATGATGATGATTGTATTTTTGAAATCGATGCTACGACCAAGACTGTCAGTCAACCGCCCTTCGTCAAGCACCTGAAGTAACAAATGAAAAACATCCGGATGCGCTTTTTCGATTTCATCGAGCAATACAACAGCATAGGGTTTGCGTCGGACTTTCTCAGTCAGCTGGCCTCCTTCTTCATAACCAACGTACCCCGGAGGCGCTCCGACGAGACGCGACACGCTAAATTTTTCCATGTATTCGCTCATATCGATGCGAATCAAGGAGTCTGCGCTATCGAATAAATATTTTGCCAAAACCTTGGCTAATTGTGTTTTACCAACACCTGTAGGGCCTAAGAATATAAACGAACCAATTGGTTTATTCGGATCTTTCAATCCGGCTCTGTTTCGCTGAATCGCTTTGACTATTTTTTCAATTGCTTCGTCCTGCCCAACAACACTGCCTTTTAGTTCCTTTCCCATGTTCATAAGGCGTTTCCCTTCGGCTTGGGCGATTCGCTGAACCGGTACGCCTGACATCATGGCAACAACCTCTGCAACTTTTTCTTCAGTTACTATCTCCCGGTGACGGATGAGTTCTTTTTCCCACTCTTCTTTTTCTTGCTCCAGTAGCTGAATCAGATTTTTTTCTTTATCCCGATGATTTGCTGCAAGTTCAAAGTTTTGGCTCTTTACCGCTTTGATTTTTTCTTCGCGAGTCTTTTCAATTTTTTCTTCCAGCTTGACAATACGCTCCGGAACATTAATATTTGAAATATGAACTCTCGAACCGGCTTCGTCCAGTGCGTCAATCGCTTTATCCGGAAGGAAACGGTCGGTAATATACCTTGCAGTTAATTTTACACAAGCCTCAATGGCTTCCGGGGTATATATTACATTATGATGATCTTCGTAACGTTCCTTGATATTATTCAAAATCTCGATTGTTTCATCGACAGTGGTTGGCTCCACCATTACCTTCTGGAAGCGACGTTCCAAGGCGCCATCTTTTTCAATCTGCTGACGGTATTCGTCCAGCGTAGTTGCGCCGATACATTGTATTTCTCCGCGGGCAAGCGCCGGTTTAAGCATGTTGGCAGCATCGAGTGAACCAGTTGCTCCTCCGGCTCCAACAATCGTATGAATCTCATCGATGAAAAGGATCACATTGTGAACTTTTGACAGCTCATTCAGGATAGCTTTCATGCGTTCTTCAAACTGCCCGCGGTATTTGGTCCCGGCAACAATTGAAGCAATATCCAGACTGACGACACGTTTATCGAATAGGACCCTTGATACTTTTTTCTGGACTATTCGCAATGCAAGACCTTCGGCAATAGCCGATTTCCCAACGCCTGGTTCGCCAATCAGAATGGGGTTGTTTTTCTTCCTGCGAGATAATATTTGTGCTAAACGTTCAATTTCTTTTTCACGGCCAACAATCGGATCAAGGTTATTTTCTTCAGCTGCTTTGGTTATGTCGGTGCCAAAGTTGTCAAGTACAGGCGTTTCCGATTTCGGATTTGCTGGTTTCTTTTGCGAAGAAGATGATGACCCAGGCGCTTTAAAGGAATCTTCCGAATCTTCGTCTTCATCGTCATACTCCGATTTAGCCTCGGGCTGTTTGTAATCTTCCATGCGAGATTTCAGGATATAATAATTAACATGAAATTCGTTTAAAACTTTAGCGACTAAGCTTTCTTTGTCTTTAAGCAGAGCCAGCAATAAATGGCCGGTATTTATTGTTGAACTGTTAAAAGCCCTGGCTTCCAAATAAACCAGTTTTAACGCCTTTTCGGCCGATTTTAATAATTGTATAGAAGCCTGGGGGTCAATCTCTTTATCTGTCCGGAGTTTTTCTTCCAGAGCTAATTTAATTTCGGTCAGATTGATGCCAAGCGTAACCAGCAGGTCAATCGCAACACCTTCTCCATCCCGCAGGATACCCAGAAAAATATGTTCCAGACCGATATTGTCGTTCCCCAACCGAATTGCCTCCTCCCGGCTATACGAAAGGACATCTTTTATTCGTGGTGAAAATTGTGAATCCATATAAAAACGTTGTTTTAAAAAATCAGTTTCTACAATAAACAAAAACTATTCCTAAAAGTTAGGTGAGACTTTGTCAGTAATGCATCATCTTTTTCAAAAATACAGATTATTTGGGAAGCCTCTTGTTTAAAAGATTGATTTTTTGAACATTGATCTGTTAAAATCTTATCCGTTAAAACTCGGTTAAAACCTCTGGAAATGCTGGTTCGTACTACTATTTTTGTATTTTTGTGGATTGAAAAATTTTATGCTTAATCTTTTTAAAAGGAGGAGTTAAATGGCTGAAGGCGAAAAAATTATAAAAATAAATATAGAAGAGCAAATGAAATCTGCGTACATCGATTATTCGATGTCCGTCATTGTTTCACGTGCACTTCCTGACGTAAGAGACGGGTTTAAACCTGTACATCGCCGTGTTTTGTTTGGAATGAGTGAACTTGGTGTACTCTCCAACAGACCTTATAAAAAATCAGCAAGGATTGTTGGTGAAGTTTTAGGTAAATTTCACCCACATGGCGACTCTTCTGTATATTTTACGATGGTCCGTATGGCTCAGGATTGGTCGCTTCGTTATCCACTGGTCGACGGGCAGGGAAACTTCGGTTCTATTGATGGGGATAGTCCGGCAGCAATGCGTTACACCGAAGCCCGTTTAACCAGGATTGCCGAGGATACACTGATCGATCTTGAAAAAAATACGGTCGATTTTCAACCAAACTTTGACGAATCGCTTCAGGAACCAACTGTTTTGCCAACACGTATCCCGAACCTATTGGTGAACGGGACATCTGGTATTGCCGTTGGGATGGCAACCAATATGCCACCTCATAATATTTCGGACACCATTGATGCCATTGTTGCATACATCGATAACCGGGACATTAATATCCAGGATCTGATCGCAATAATTAAAGCGCCGGATTTTCCAACCGGAGGTATTATCTATGGCTACAAAGGGGTTCAGGAAGCCTATGAGACTGGCCGTGGACGAATTATTATCCGGGGAAAGGCGCATATTGAAACGACCGGTACCCGGGAAAAAATTGTTGTGACCGAAATTCCATATATGGTGAACAAAGCGGAACTCATCATGAAGACCGCAGAATTGATCAACGATAAGAAGATCGAAGGAATTTCAAATGTCAACGACGAATCAGACCGCGAAGGGATGAGAATTGTGTTTGATATTAAAAAAGACGAAATATCGAATGTTGTTCTAAATAAGTTATATAAATACACCCAGCTACAGAGCAGTTTCGGAGTAAACAATATTGCTCTGGTCGGTGGTCGTCCCAAATTGCTGAACCTGAAGGATCTGATTCATTATTTTGTCGAACACCGTCACGATGTAATTATTCGTCGTTCAAAATTCGATCTGGAACAAGCAGAAAAACGAGCTCATATTCTGGAAGGATTAATTATCGCATCTGATAATATTGATGAAGTAATTGCAATCATCCGTGGGTCAAAGACCCCGGACGAAGCGCGCATCCAGTTGTCAGAGCGTTTCAGTTTATCTGAGATCCAGGCTCGTGCAATTGTTGAAATGAGATTACGTCAACTCACTGGCTTGGAGCAGGAAAAATTGCATGCAGAATATGAAGAAATTATGAAACAGATTGAATATCTGAAAAATGTTCTTGCAGATGAATCTCTCCGCATGCAAATTATTAAGGATGAGCTCATTGAGATAAAAGGAAAGTATGGCGATGCACGTCGTACCGAAATAGTTCCAAATGCTGAGGAGTTCAATCCGGAAGATTTCTACGCTGATGATGAAATGGTAATTACAATTTCACACATGGGCTACATCAAACGGACACCCCTGAGCGAGTTTAAAACACAAGGAAGGGGAGGAGTTGGTTCGAAAGGCAGCACAACCCGCGACAGCGATTTTCTGGAGCATATGATTATTGCCTCGATGCACAATACGCTGTTGCTTTTTACCGAAAAAGGGAAATGCTTCTGGATGAAAGTTTATGAAATTCCGGAAGGAACCAAAACTTCAAAAGGCCGGGCGATCCAGAATATTCTGAATATAGAGCAAGACGATAAGGTTTTAGCTTATATCAATGTCAAGAATTTGACAGACGAAGATTACATTAATAACAATTACATTATTCTCTGCACCAAGAAAGGCATTATAAAAAAGACTTCTCTGGAAGCATATTCACGTCCACGTCAGAACGGAGTGAATGCAATTACAATCAGGGAAGGAGACCAACTGCTTGAAGCCCGATTGACAAGTGGAGGTTCTGGTAATATCATGATGGCTGTTCGATCAGGAAAAGCTGTTCGCTTTATCGACGAAACAGTCCGCCCGATTGGTCGTACGGCTTCCGGCGTTCGGGGAATTACACTCGGACACGAAAATGACGAGGTTGTTGGTATGATTTGTGTTGAAAACGATCAGGAAGATATCCTGGTTGTTTCAGAAAATGGTTATGGCAAACGTTCGCCAATCGACGACTATCGCTTGACCAGTCGTGGCGGTAAAGGAGTGAAAACCATTAATATAACTGAAAAAACCGGCAATCTGATTGCGATTAAGAATGTAGATGAAAGCAGTGATTTGATGATTATTACTCAGTCTGGCTTGACAATCAGATTGTCTGTTTCTGAATTGAGAGTTATGGGGCGCGCAGCGCAAGGCGTAAAATTGATCAATCTGAAGGAAGGAGATACAATTGCATCGGTTGCCCGGGTACCAGCCTCAAGTGATGAAGAAACAGATGGTTCTGACGAAAATATTGTTGACGAGGAACTGACTGAGAACGAAGAATAAATATATTTGAATAAAAATTGAAATCAATAATTAAATATTAAACTAATTTCAAATGAAGAGGACTACTATTTTATTTGTTTTTATTCTTGCTTCGATGGGAGTTTTCGCCCAGAAAGGTAAGGTAACAGCAGCCTTAAACTTTAAGGACACTGGCAAACTTGATAAAGCGGTTGAAGCAATTAACGAAGCTATTGACGCAAATAATCCGAAAGCAGTTGAAGGATCATTGAACTGGCCACGTACTTGGGAAGTTCGTGGTGAAATTTACCAAGCTATCTTCCAGTCAAAAGATGCAGCTGTTAAAAAATTGTCTGATGATCCACTGACTGTTGCTTACGAGTCATACAAAAAAGCGATCGCACTGGATGAAAAAAATCGTTTTGGGAATAGCATTAAAATTAAGCTGACCTTATTAATCGGCGATTTAACCAATCAGGCAGTTACTGCATTCAATGAAGAAAAATATTCGCAGGCGCTGACTTCTTTTGAGCAAATACTTGATATTGAGCAAACTCCAGTATATAAAGGAGTTGAGAATAGTGTCGACACTGTTATTATATTCAATGCTGGATTGGCTGCCTATAATGCAGAAAATTACGACAAAGCAATTAATTATTACAAAAAAGCTGCTGAATACAAATATAATGGAGCCCGGACATATCAGTTGATTTCATCTAGTTACCTTGCTAAAAAAGATACAACAGGTGCTCTGGCTACATTAAAAGATGGTTTCTCTTCGTATCCGGACAACAGTGCAATCTTGGTTGATATGATCAACATTTATCTGAATGCAAATAAAGTTGATGAAGCAATGAAATATTTGGAACTGGCTATTAACCAAGATCCACAGAACTCATCATTCTATTTTGCACAAGGAACATTATATGATAAATTAGAAAAACCAGAGGACGCAGCTAAAAGTTATGAAAAAGCAATTGAGCTTAAACCTGATTACTTTGATGCATACTATAATTTAGGAGCTTTATACTATAACAAAGGCGTGAAGCAAGTTGATGTAGCCAATGCAGTTCCAAGTAACCAACCTGAAAAATACGAAGAAGAAAAAGCAAAAGCCGATGCGGAATTTGCAAAAGCAGTTCCTTACATGGAAAAAGCTCACGAGATTAATCCTAAAGATCGATTCACGATGGAGTCTCTTAAAACATTGTATTATCGGTTGAAGATGACGGAAAAGAATGAAGCTATCATCGAAGAACTTAAAAATGCAGAATAATATAAAAGGGAGAGTTTTCTCCCTTTTTTTATAAATATAAAAATAACATAATATTAATTCTAAGACAAATGTATTCCTAAATTTTACTTCCTGTAATTTTCATATATCGACCCAATTATAAGCTGGGATCATAGAAAGGAACTCTCACTGCTTATATTATCTTAAGCAACAAATAAGTGTTTATTAATGAGCGCTATTTGTCTGCAATTTTTACTCGTTGAAATTTTATTCGTACTTTGTTGAGCTTAACCCTTGTAACAACGCTAATGATTTTGAAAAATTTGTGCGATACAATATTTTCCCCGGATCGGAATTTTTCAAATTTTCATTTTTTACACTTGCGGATGGAATAGCCATAGCCTTATACCAACCGAAAATACACAATGGCAATTTGCTTCGCGGATTTCACTGTGTGATCTTTGCTGCGCTCCGATTTGCAAGCTCATGTCTGTAAATGTGAAATATTAAACTTACCTGAGTTCGACCTAATATTCGACAACAATTACTTTGCATCAAGTGATGGTAACGTTTAAAATCAAAGAACCAGCCAGTTGAACATTGACCTTTAGCGGCCAGTCTCTTGAACTATTTGACTTATGTGTTTGAATATTATTTTATTAACATAATAAATATTCTGAATTTTATATTTTAATGACCTGATTTTCTTACATCAAACCCACGTAAATCAACCAAAATGGCACAAAAAGTGGACAAATTAGAGCTAGACTTAAGTAAGCCCCCTGGCATCTGCATCTTTTCCGGATTGAGAAAGCCGAGTACTTTGCGGCAAAAAAAACATGACACTTCAGGAAAAAAGGACATGGATGCTTTCCCTGATTGATAACTGGAAAGAGAGCGGCATGAGCCAAGTT
>JAJUGZ010000167.1 GCA_029265715.1 Bacteroidota bacterium | reverse complement strand
TCCATTAATCAACAAAAAATAACATAAAACACTGATTATGTGTGCTTTATAAAAAAACAACAAGAAGCATGGCCCAGCCTTAGGCAACAAAGACGTCAACTATAGACAGAGAAAAAGGGGTTTTTAGAGATGCCCTTAATAAAGTTCATTGTGTTGGTGTAGAACGGGCTGATTTTAACACTAACCGGAATTTTCACGGCTTTCTTCACACTTTTTACAATCTGAATTTGTTTTTCCTCGATTAAGTGCGCGTCGATTTCGAAATATCCGGGGATAGCATACAGGTTGATTTCCAGCCCATCGACTCCGGTTTCTTCCAACAACCGGGCATACCCAACCCAGCTTGGTTCATACAAGGCATTGAGGCTGGCAAACACCGGCACCGACAAACTTTCTTTTAACTTTCTGACATTAAACAAGTGTTCGCGGGGTCCTGCATGTTCGAGTTCCGGGAACAAACGGCCCATCTCCGAATTACGGTTGGCATATTCAGTCAGTTCTTCGTCCAATTGCAGACTTTCGAGCTGAATTTGTTCTTCGAACAATGATTTGTAAACCACAGCGCCGATCCCATTAGCCTCGAGATCTTTGATTATTGCCGGTTTGGTTACCAGATTGCTGGCTCCCAGAATAATCGGGCTTTTAAGCGGAATACCCATGTAGGTTGTTGATAAGTCTGCCATAGTTATCGTTTTTTAGTGTTTTTAAGTTAAACTCCAGAATTAAAATTTTTGTTCAACTTTTTTCTGAAAAAATAAACCCCGGAAAAATTTCCGGGGCTATTTTATATTTTTCGGAACAGGGTAATAAAAACCTGAACGGCATTTCTCAAATCAATTATTTAGAATAAGCTGTAAGCCACCGTTAAACCAACCATCACGATAGAAACCATGCTCATCAGCTTGATCAGGATATTTAGCGACGGGCCGGAAGTATCTTTAAACGGGTCGCCAACCGTATCGCCAACAACTGCTGCTTTGTGGTGAGAACTTCCTTTCCCATCCATATTCCCTTCTTCGATGTATTTTTTCGCGTTATCCCAAGCACCGCCGGCATTGGCCATAAACACAGCCAAAACAAACCCGGACCCCAGTCCTCCGGCTAACAGCCCCATCACACCGGCAACACCAAAAATCAGGCCCACGGTAATCGGTACGATAATAGCCAAGAGCGATGGAAGCATCATTTCGCGTTGGGCGCCTTTAGTCGATATTTCCACACAGCGAGCATAGTCCGGCTCAGCTTTCCCTTCGAGAATACCGGCAATTTCACGGAACTGGCGGCGAACTTCTTCGACCATGCTTTGAGCGGCACGGCCAACAGCATTCATGGTCAAGCCGCAAAACAGGAAGGCCATCATTGAACCGATAAACAGACCAACAAGGACAATCGGGTTCATCAGGTTGATTTGATAATAATTCATAAAGTCAATGATTGAGGCTTTTGCTGTATCTACCGATGTTCCATCGGCAAAATTGATTACAGTTTGCCCAACGCGAACCATTGCAATTTTAATCTCTTCGATATACGAAGCCAACAGGGCAAGAGCGGTTAAGGCAGCCGAACCAATTGCAAAACCTTTACCCGTGGCGGCCGTTGTATTGCCCAGTGCATCAAGAGCGTCGGTGCGTTTACGCACTTCTGGTCCGAGGTGGCTCATTTCGGCGTTTCCGCCAGCATTATCGGCAATCGGGCCATAAGCATCTGTAGCAAGCGTAATTCCCAGGGTTGAGAGCATGCCCACTGCGGCAATACCAATTCCGTAAAGGCCGGAACTAAGATTTTCGCCTGTCAGCATGTGTTTGATGTCGAAATGAATGGCCGAAAGGAATGACAATGCAATGGCAACAGCAATGGTTACAACCGGAATTGCAGTCGATAACATTCCCAGTCCAATTCCTGAAATTATAACGGTAGCCGGACCGGTAGCCGATGATTCGGCAACCCGCTGGGTTGGGCGAAACGAGTGCGACGTGTAGTACTCTGTTGTCTGCCCGATAATGATTCCGGCAACAAGTCCGATGATCACCGAGAACGAAATGCCTAACCAGTTTTCGAGCCCCAGGGCATATAAAATAACAAACGACGCAATAGCTATCAGGATCGATGAAATATTCACACCCAGACCCAACGATTTCAACAGGTCGCGCATGGTTGCCCCTTCTTTGGTACGGACTAAGAAAATACCCACAATCGAGAGGATAATCCCCACCGCTGCAATAAGCATCGGTGCGAGAACTGCATTAAATTGGGCTTCGGGAGACGACATGAATGCAGCAGCGCCCAAGGCCGCGGTAGCCAAAATAGAGCCGCAGTACGATTCATAAAGGTCGGCGCCCATACCAGCTACGTCGCCCACATTATCGCCCACATTGTCAGCAATCGTTGCAGGGTTGCGCGGGTCATCTTCCGGAATGCCGGCTTCGACTTTACCAACCAGGTCGGCGCCTACATCAGCAGCTTTGGTATAAATACCCCCGCCAACGCGGGCAAACAATGCCTGAGTTGACGCTCCCATACCAAAAGTCAACATGGTTGTGGTAATGACCACCATTTTATGGAACGAATCGGCCTCATCAATAAAATGGTTCAGGATAAGGTACCAGATCGAAATATCGAGCAGCCCCAGGCCTACAACAACTAACCCCATAACCGCACCCGAACGAAAAGCAACACGAAGCCCGTGGTTGAGCGAATTTCTAGCAGCGTTGGCCGTTCGGGCCGAAGCAAAAGTTGCAGTCTTCATCCCAAAAAAACCGGCCAATCCGGAGAAGAAGCCACCAGTGAGAAATGCAAACGGAACCCAGGGGTTCTGAACTCCCAATCCGTAGGCCATAAACGCAAACAACAAGGTCAGGACAATAAAAACAATCCCAACCACCTTGTATTGTTGGCGAAGGTAAGCCATGGCACCAACGCGTACGTGCCGGGCTATATTTTTCATAATATCGGAACCTTCGCTTTCTTTCATCATCTGTTTGAAGAAGAAGAAAGCAAATGAAAGTGCCAGAAGCGAACTAAACGGCACAAGCCAGAAAATAGGATTCATAGTTTAGAGTTTTATGCAACATAGTTGCTGATTAGATAATTGTTGTTTTTAGTAGTTGAAGGCTATGAAATTAAAAAATATAAGAGGGAAAGAAGATTTGCCCCTAATGTTGTAGGGCACGCTTCATTTATATGTTTGTAAAAGTATGTGACAGTAAATTATTTATAAAACAAACTAACGCGGCAAACCTTATTGAAAAATGAAAATTAATCAAATACATTGATTGCAAATTGTAATTTGGACGAATTTTCTGTGTGCACAATAAGTGACCATTTTGCTGATCCGGGCAACCGGGAACTTGATATTCTGTAACTTCGGACCAGATTCTTTGTATTTTTGTCAAATGGATTATTGTGCAAGTTTTCATTCTCCGTTAGGAATGTTGGAATTAGCTTCGAACGGGACAAGCATCACACGGGTTTCGTTTACCGATCATCGGTCTGCGTCAAAACAGTCTTGTCCGGTCTTGGATAACTGCATCCGGGAACTCAATGCATACTTTTCCGGCAAACAGACAAGTTTTTCGGTTCCGTTGGCTCCCGAAGGCACTCCTTTTCAGCAAAGCGTATGGCGCGAACTACTGGCGATTCCCTACGGAACGGTCATAACCTATCAGGACCTGGCGATCCGAATGAACAATCCCAAGCTGGTCAGGGCTGTGGCCACGGCCAATGGCCGAAATCCCATTGCGATCCTGATTCCATGTCACCGGGTAATTGGCTCTGGCAATAAACTAACAGGCTATGCTGGTGGCATTTGGCGCAAACAGTGGTTGCTGGAGCATGAGCTGAATTTTAATCCACGCAAAACAACATTATTTTAACACAGAAAAATGGCATCACTGATATTGGAGGCTTGCGTCGAAACGCTTGATGAAGCACTGGCTGCACAGCAGAACGGAGCAACACGCATTGAACTTTGCGCCGATTTGGCCCAGGATGGGCTGACACCAGAAAAAGAACTGACCTTGGCATGTCTCAAAAACCTTTCAATCCCGATCATGGCCATGGTCCGACCACGGGGCGGTAACTTTGTATACTCCGAACCTGAGTTGAAAGAGATGGAAGAATCAATCCGGATGTTTAAACAATTGGGAGTTGCCGGGGTGGTATTCGGTTTATTAAAAGAAGACCATACCGTTGATCTTGAAAACACGCGCCGATTAGCCGCATTGGCAAAACCGCTCGAGGTAACTTTTCACAAAGCAATTGATTATTCCGCCGACCCGCTTGTCTCGTTTCAACAATTGAACGAGGTGGATGGAATAACCCGGGTGCTTACCTCGGGCGGGGCTGCAACCGCATTAGAAGGCCAACACATTATCCGAAGAATGAATAATTTACCAGGCCGAAAAATTAGCGTGATTGCTGCCGGGAAAATCACTGCGCTCAATCGTGATCAAATAGCACAATTAACTGGTTCAAAAGAGCTTCACGGGAAAAAAATAGTCGGCGAACTTACCTGAATGCCCAATGAGCCCGAGTGGTTGATAAATTTTACGTTAGTTATGTTGACTTAAAACCATACTATTCATAACTTGTATTGCTTTTAAAGCAAATATTAAAACCATTTATCAACCCTTTAATTTTTATACCGATGAAATTTAAACTTTTAAAAATCAGCGCCGCATTGCTTCTTTTCAGCATGTTTTCCGGTTGTGCAACAATTATTCACGGCACTAAACAATCCGTTTCTATTTCAAGCACCCCATCAAATGCGGTGGTCATGATTGACGGGCAGGAAAAAGGGAACACCCCCTTATTAATTGATCTTTCCAGGAAAGACCATCATACCGTCAAAATTACCCTTGATGGCTTTTTACCTTATGAAACACAATTGGTGAGAAAAGTTGACGGCTGGATTGCCGGGAATATTGTTTTTGGAGGATTGATTGGACTTGCAGTTGATGCAATTTCGGGAGGTATGTACAAATTGACCCCGGATCAACTGCAGGCCGAAATGAGGTCTGGAGCAAATGCATCCATCGATAAGTCATCAGGTCTATATCTGACCGTTGTTTTAAATCCTCAGAAAAACTGGCAAAAAATCGGACAATTAGAGCGACTAAATTAATTTTACAATCAGACCCGGACAGCAAAGCTGACAAGACTGCACTGTTTTGTCAGCTTTGTTTTTTTTCATTTTTCCTATATTTTTGGCATCAGCATAGTGCAGGATAATATCCTTACTTTA
>JAJUGZ010000127.1 GCA_029265715.1 Bacteroidota bacterium | reverse complement strand
CTGCCGGGGCATTGGAAACCCTCAGTAAAATGAACCTGAAAGGGGCTGAGGCCGGTACAGCATTGCGAAACGTACTGCTTAAAATGCAAACCGACCTGGGCGTTGATTTCAGGGTAACAAAATTAAGCGACGCGCTGGCCGGGCTTGCCCCTAAAATGCAGGATGCGGCTTATATGTCGAAGATATTCGGGGTCGAAAATATGGCAGCCGCCCAGTTTCTGGCCGGCAATGCCGACCTGGTGGAAGAACTTACCGGAAAAGTAACCGGTACAAACGTGGCCTACGAACAGGCGGCCATACGCACCGATACGGTTAAGCACAAGTTGGAGGTATTGGGTGCAAAGGTAAAAGATGTGGGTATTTCGGTATTTGAAGCCACCAAACCATTTTTAAGTTATGCCGCTGCCGGGGCGCAGGCAATGGGCGGGCTGATGCAGGCCATGCCAATTATTACCGGGGTGAAGGGAATGCTGGGCGGTTTGGCCGCAAGCCTTTATGTGACCGAGCTGGCAGAAGATGGTGTTACCGTGGCCTCTAAAAAGTTTGTTTTATGGGAATATGCCAAAACAGCAGCGGTTAAGATTTCGGCTGCGGCGCAATGGCTTTACAACGGGGCAGCTGCGGTTGGAGGAGCTGTAATGGCTTTCCTGAAAAGCAAGGTCGATTCTGTACGGAACGCTATGGCTACCGGTACATTGGGAGCTTTGGTTATGAGCGGTGCTATGGGCGTTGCCACCGGTGCAGCCGGTGCATTTAGCATTGCACTGAAAGCAGTAGGCACTGCTATAAAATCGATACCGATTATAGGATGGGTTGCAGCCGCGATTGGGCTGTTGATTGCCCTGTTTGCCCTTTTATGGGAAAAAAGCGAATGGTTCAGGGGACTGATGGGAGGAACGTGGGGCGCATTGAAAGCGATATTCCACAACGTGGGCGTTTTCCTGGGTATTGTCTGGGAAAACCTGATAAAGCCCGTATTCGATTCTATTGGCGAAGTGATAAACTGGTTGGTTGAAAGCATATTTAAACCGCTGGGAGGTTTTTTTGCCTCGGTGTGGGCTTCCATCGGCACGGGGGTGCAATGGCTGGGCGATTTGTTTACCGCGATGTGGGACAAGATCGGCGGCCTGTTTAAAGCGGGTGTGAAAATCCTGTTCTGGCCTTTTACTTTATTGATGAAACTATTCCCCGATCTTGGGACTTGGCTCGAAACAAAAGTATGGGAGCCGATAAAGGCCGTGTTCCAGAAAATTGCCGACCGGCTTGGCAAACTGATTGAGCCAATAAAAAAGATATGGAACAAACTGTTCAAAGACGAGGCTTACACGGATGTGGCGCAAGCATACCGCGATGGTGCTGAAAAAGAAAAAGCCAACTGGCGCAAAGAACAGGAAGAAAAGAAAAACAAGCAGCAAAGCACATCGGCAGCCGGTTTGCTCGAAAGCCTTATCGGGGAAAGCCCGGTTATTAACCTGGACACAACCAGTAACAATACAACATCGGTTATCAATAAGACCGACAACAGCCTTAGCCTGGGCATACCCCAAAACTACAACCCTGCCAGCACTTATGCGGTAGTTGCTTCAAAATTGGGAGGTAAAGACAACCAGGCAAGCGATAAACAAACCGAGGCACCGGTAAAAAGTATTGCCAACAGGGTTGATGAGATAAGCGGTAGCCTGAAAAAAATTGCGGCTTCGGTGGCTATTCCTGTTGCATTGACCGTAGGTGCGGCCAGTGTTGCACAGGAGGCTGTTGCTGTAGATGACCCGGGCAAGGTTATAGCGGTACAGAATACTGCCGGGCAAATGTCTGATGCTTCGGGGCGGAGCATTTATATTGACCGGTTTACCGACAAGATCGAAATTCATGTAAGCGGTCAAAATGCGCCGCGTGAGGCAGCCGATCAGGTAAGGGATGAAGTTGAAAAGGCTTTGGCCGAAATATTTAACGTGTAGGAAGCCCCTCCCAACCTCCCCGAAGGGGAGGAGCAAAAGGGCATAATGAGAAAAGTATGACAGTATCAACAACAATATTAAAGATCGTTCTTTCCCCCTCCTTTGGAGGGGTTAGGGGAGGCTTGTTATGACAGTTTTCAGCATAGTAACTCAGGCTTACGCGACGGCGACCGGATACGAGGCACCGCCATTTATCCCGGCTGCTTTGATTGCCAAGAAAAGCACCCGCAAGGCTAAAGACTTTGAGCAGGGCGAATATGCCACGAAAGAGACCCAGAGTGTGAACGGGGCTCCGTTGCGGAAGTATAAAGGCGGTATTTATTACTTCATGCCGGTAAGTTTCGAGCATGAAGGTACGACATGGGAGTTCAACGATGCTGTTGTTTCGGTAACAGCTAAAAAAAATATTGTCGAAACACAATTGATCGGAAGGCAAGGATCGGTGAAAGAACTGATCAATATTGACGATTACGAAATCAAATTTGTTGCGACTCTTTCGGATGATGATTATCCGGAACAGGAAGTAATGGATCTGGTGAAACTTTTCAAGATCAACGAAAGCGTGAAAATGATTTGTGCCATTACCGATTACTTTTTGGAAGACGAAGACAAGGTTGTAATAAAAGCACTCGATTTTCCTGCAGTTGAAGGCGTGGAAGATATGCAAATTGTTACCATGACCCTGGTTGGTGATAAAAACTTTGAATTGGAGATAAAGTAATGTACGTCATGTTATCATGCCATATAACAATTGGGTCGGCCACATTCAAAGCTGTAAACGACGTGGTGATCAAGCGCAGTACCCGCACGGCCAATGCAACGGCAACGATTAAAGTGCCGGTTACTGCCGTATTGAAACAAACCGGTAAAGAAGCTACAAAAATAGAAACGGCGCAGGCCATCAATGTAGGCGACGAAGTAACTATTAAGCTGGCCTATGGCGCCAATTTAAAGACAGAGTTCCGGGGCTTTGTGAAAAGGAAAAATTATACCGTGCCGCTTGAGATTGAGTGCGAAGATTGGTACTGGAAGCTTCGTTCGGTGAACATCAAAAAAAGCTATGCCAAAACAACGGTTAAAGAGCTTTTAAATGATGTTTTATCAGGCACAGGAGCCAGCGTTCATTCCAATTCAATCGATCTTGGATTAAAAAACACGGTGATCAATAACAAGACCGGGGCTTGGGTTCTTGAGAAACTGAAAAGCGATTATGGGTTGACCGTATTTTTCACGCTTGACGGAAAGCTGTTTGTTGGCAAGGCTTACGAAGTAAAAAACAATACGGTAAAATATAAGCTCAGGTATAACGTGATTAAAGATGATGACCTGAAATATTATAAGGCTGATGATTACAAACTGAAAGTTGAAGCAAAAAGTTATGACCGAAATGGATCTAAACTGGAGGCAAGTGTTGGAGCCGATGGCGGCGAGGCAAAAACCCTGTGGTTTTACAATGTGACCGACGCGGCTCAGTTGAAGAAACTGGCAGAACAGGAGTTGAAACGATACAGCTTTGACGGCTATCGCGGGAAGATTGAAACATTCCTGGTTCCGTATGCTGAACCAGGAATGGTGGCTGAGTTGACTGATCCGCTATACAATGACAGGAGCGGCAATTATTACATTGAAAGTACAGAAGTAACTTTTGGAACAAACGGCGCAAGGCGAAAAGTTGAATTAGGCATAAAAGTATGAGCGAACGGACAGAAGCCATAAAACGCAAATTGCAGGAACTGTTTGCCGGAGAGACTCAGGTTTTCCCTGTAACGGTAAAAGAGGTGAACGAGGATGAATTTACCTGCAGTGTTCTTTTCGATGATGAGCTGGAGTACACCGATGTCCGTCTTCGTTCGGTAATCGATTCTGCAAAACAAGGCTTTTGCTTTATCCCGAAAGTTGGTAGCAGGATCATGGTGGGCAGAATTGCCAACAGCGAACAGTTATTTGTCGCTCTTTTCAGCGAAGTTGACAAAGTATTGCTGACTTCCGGATCTCTGGAATTGACCATTGACCAGGATAAATTAGAGTTGAAAAAAGGCGAAGCAATTTTAAAGCAGACTGAAGCCGGGTTTACGATGATCAGGAGCGGTGAAGGGTTGAAAAAAATTTTGGAGGATCTGATAACGGCAATTACCCAATTAACGGTTCCGACCGGAGTCGGACCAAGTGGGATGCCGATCAATGCGGCGGCTTTTACCGCAATAAAAAACAGGATAGGAAACCTTATGGAGGGTTAAACAGCCTCCCCTAACCCCTCCGAAGGAGGGGGACAAGGAAGCAAAAAAATGAAAATATGATTGTAAAAGCAGCAGTAAAAAGTGAAATCAAATCGGCATTTCAGGCGGTAATGGATCAGGCCGATGACAAACGAGGCGATGCCCTGGATACAGTGGCCGATAAGCTGGCTGATGCAGTGATCAATGCAATTAAAAGCCAAACGATAACGGTTAACGGTGTTATAACGGTTGGCAGCCCAACTACACAGACTCAAACAATACCGGTAATTGCGACAATACAATGATTGACATCAGGCAAAATACAGATGGCGACATCGATCTGAAAAAAGGTGATCTAAGCTATGTTGAAAGCACTATTGCCCATCAGCGCGATTTGTTGCTTACGGGCATGGGTGAGTTAAAGTATGCGCCAACAACCGGAGTTGGCATTCATGATTTTATCAATGATGAAAACCCGGCAAATATGCTACGAATGGTTCGAAAGAAGTTTATCCAGGATGGGCAGACTGTCAACAGCGTTAAGAAAAACAGCAGCGGACAATTAGAGGTAGATGCCTATTACGATGTTTACCCGGTAGTCCCAAATTTTGGAAAGGTTTAGCTATGCAATACACGGTAAAAGAAGATCAGACGCTAATTGATTTGGCGGTTCAATTATACGGTAGCGCAGAGGCCGTCGATAATCTGCTTGAGTTAAACCCTCAGTTGACAGATCAAGATCCGGCGTGGAATATTGACGCTTTGCTTGTGGTTGGATCGATCATCAATTACGATGAAGAGAATGTGGATAAAAGGATACTTAAAGAATTGGACGGAAAACTGATAATTAACGAATAATATGGCACGGACTACTCAAGAGATATATGATAGCCTCGCAGCACAGCGGGCAATTTACATTCCTGAAGTAACCTCGACCAGCCAGACGGCAGAGTGGAGGCTTTGGCTTTGGATATTTGCTTACGGAATTCACCTGTTTGAAGTCGTACTCGATCTTTTAAAAGCAGATGTTGAAACCAAGCTGGCCAATAAACAACCTGGCTCACTGGAATGGTATATTGACAAAGCAAAAGCCTTTCAGCTTGGGTATTCGATGACGGTAAATACTAAAGGGATATTGGGATATGCGGTGACCGATGCAACTGCCCAGATTGTAAAACATGCCTCTGCAATTGAGCAGAACGGCGACGTTTTATTGAAGGTAGCCAAGTATGACAATGACGGGAATCTTACCCCGTTGAGCCTTACAAATGGTGAGTTCCTCCAGTTTCAGCGATACATCGAAAACGTGAAGTTTGCCGGAACAGGCATCACCATAACCACGCTGGCTGCTGATGTTATTGAATATGCAATTACGGTTTATTACGATCCGGCCTATTTGCCCGATACGGTTCAGCAGGCAGTACTCGACCGGCTTGAAGTCTTCAGGCTCGAGCTTGGTTTTGACGGACTGTTTTACTCAAGCGATTTCATCAAGGCAATACTCGAAGTGACAGGGGTTAAAACCGTTAAGGTTATATCTCTCACAGGCACTCATGGCGAAACTACGGAAGCGATTGATGTGAGTTATTCCGTTGAAGCCGGATATTTCAATTTTGGCGAAGCTTCAGTAATAACCATGCAAAATGCCCGTCAATGATCAATATTGATTTTCAGCAATACATGACCCGGATGATCCCGGTATATAAACGGCAAACAAATAGGCTGAAGCTGTTTTACTGGCCATTCATCGCATTGCAGCAATTGTTTGACTCATTTAAAGAATGGCGTGAGGATGTTTATTACCGGCTCAATGTTACCGGGCAGATTTTATCCATGCAATCGCTGCTAAATCGGAAGGTTTCCGGAGCAAATAATAAAATCCTGGTGAAAAGTTATAACGATGCCGGGATCTGGGCACAATTAATTATTGAAGTTGGCGAGTCGTACCGGGTTGATGCTTCGTTGTCGAGCGAAGCGACTACAACGGCCAATGTCGCGCTGGAGGGTGAGATAGTTGAATCATCGGAAATTGACTTTTATGTATATGTGCCGGCAACGGTCAATATTTATGAGGTGAGGAAATGGGTTGAGAATTATAAAATAGCAGGTAAACGATATCAAATTATACAAGCATGAAGCGACAGGTACAACAAATAGGTGTAAGAAAGTGGTTTGGTGATGATTTTATCACTATTCAGGATGAGCTATTGGCAGTCCTTGAAGGGTTCTTCGGGGAATATGGGCAGCAGTTTATTTTGTCGGGCTGCGACGTTGACGGCACGACAATAAGTCCCGGTATCGTCGGACTGATCGATGGTGACGGGTTTCACTTATGCCGTTTTGATGGTCAGGAAAATGCGGTTTTCCCCATGTATTTATATCCGGTGGTTGAAACAGAAAACAGGGCTTACCTTGATAATGAAGTAAAGCCAATAGCTAAAACTTATAAGGTTGCTTCTGCCGGTGCGGATGGAGGCAGCTACCTGCAGTTAAAACAAGATGGAACATCGGCGCGGTTTTTTGATGCTATACAAACAGCGAACAGGCGTTTTGTAACCGATGCTGAAAAGTCTACTTATTTAGGGCAGGCAGCCAGTGCAATATCAACGCTTCGCAATGGCGTTGCGTCGGATTTTGATACGTTGCTTAAAATTGCCACAGCCATAGCCTCGAAAGCGCCCTTAGCTTCTCCGGTTCTAACCGGGACTCCATTGGCACCAACAGCCGCTAATGGCACAAATACAACACAATTGGCAACCACTGCCTTTGTGCAGTCAGCAATTGGGCTACTGATTAACTCAGCCCCCGGAGCATTAGACACGCTGAATGAACTTGCTACAGCCTTGGGTAATGATCCGAATTTTGCCACGACAATAACGAATGCCTTGGCTTTAAAAGCCCCTTTAGCAAGCCCGGCACTGACAGGAACGCCGACAGCACCAACGGCTGCAACCGGCACAAATAGCACACAGATTGCAACAACGGCGTTTGTTGCAGCAGCAATTGCGGCAGGTGGTTACACATTGACAAAAGCGACAATTGAAGCAGTTTTAACGGGTGTAATTACAACTCATAGCCATTCAGTTGCTTACACAAATGTTGCAGATACCCTTAAAACCTATACAGTTTTAGCAAATGGGGCTGTTGATTTGTCGGCTTATGCGGGGGGTAAAATTACTTTAACGGCAAACACGGCCTTCACGTTTTCAGGCTTTGAATTAAATAAGACTTACTTATTGACTGTAACTGCAAACGGATATACCCCGTCGTTTTCGGACGGCACAAAACATGTTGCGGTAGAAGGGAACGCAGAGCTTGGAACATCCGGGGTGTTTTATATTTCGTTGACCTGCATTGATGCTACGGCAGGAAGCGAAAAATTATTAACCATGATAATGAAGGGGGTTTAATATGATACCGGGAATAGGGGTAAAAGGGGCAATTTTTAGCGGGAATAGTATTCCGACAGGATTCAATGCACTGACAGCTTCATTTGTTAGAAGTTTTACATTGCCATTAAGTTTCGCCGATGGTGCGGTGACTGACATCCACATAAAGCCTGACGGGTTGAAATTATTTGCGGCTGAAAGTCGCAGCATAATAGAATACACTAATAACAGCGCGAACACTTTGGCATCACAAACTACTATGCCAACGAAAAGCCTTAGTCTGTCTTATCCCGTTACTGGCTTATGGTTTAACAACACAGGCACTTACATGTTTGTCCTTCACTCAGGTTATATTAGAAGATATACATTAGGGACAGCATGGGACATCAACACGGCTGGAAATATGCAGTCAAAATCGACATCGAATTCTGGCAATGGTATGTTTATTAGCTCCGATGGGACTAAGCTATACATAAATGAGTCAGGCAACGCAAGGATTCGGACGTACACATTGACAACGGCATGGGATGTAACAACGGCTTCGTCAAGTACTACATGGACGTATGCTTCTTTGCCGACAGGCGCAAACGGTGGAATTGTTTTTGACAGTACCGGGACAATCATGTATATAAGTGGAGCATCAGCAGGAACAAGACAATACACACTGACAACGGCATGGGATGTAACAACGGCTTCGTTGGCATATACAAACTCAAATATTTCGAGCAAGTCGTATTCTCTCAATGGGAACTATTTATTTACGGCTGGATCTATTAGTGATTATGCACGTGTTTTTGATATTTCATCTGGATTTAGCTCAGTAACGAATCATTCATCTATTTGTGCCATTAGGGGGGCTGTTTTTAGACCTATTTCGATTAAGTTTTCAAACACAGGTTATAAGTTATATGTTTTGGATGATTATAAAAATACACTGTTTCAGTACAGCCTAAGCACGTCATTCGACATTAGCACGTTGTCTTATGATTTTAAATACGTTAATTTTTCAAGTCAAGACAGCGGTATTACAGGAATTGCTTTTAATTCAACCGGGTCTAAATTATATGCTGTTGGGGCAACTAACGACAGGGTATATAGCTACAATGTGTCAACGGCTTGGGATATTGGAACTGCCTCATACTCGACATACAGAGCTATCTCGGCTTTGGGGATAGGTGATTCTAAAGATATGGTAGTAACAACCGATGATGCTTATGCAATAATTATGGATAGCACAGATGACAAAGCTTATAAGTCATCTTTGTCTGCTACCGTACTGGATGGAACGCTTAGTACTCTTGGCGACACATTTGTAGCATTTGGGTCAGGCAAAAGCCTTGTCACTTCTGTTCCAGCCGGAACATTGTATCAGTATTCATTAAGTGAGGACAATAACATATTAACCGCATCACTTGTAGGTAGTGTTAGTATCGGTGCTCATGCCGGGTTAGCATTCAAGCAGACGGGAGGAGCGTTACATACATGTAGTTCTTATTCAGCATCAGCAACAAGCATAAAAGAATATTCAATATCATAGATATGAAACACTTAATCAAAAACAATCAAATAGTAATGTCGGGTATTCCCGGCACATTTACACGGGAAAACGGACAAGCCTTTTGGGGCGGTTACCAAAACATGACCGAATTGCACCATGCGGATGGATGGCGTGAAGAAGAAATGCCGGAATATGACCCTGTTTTGCAGGATTTGGGAGAGCCGTATTTTGACGCAGAAAACGATATTGTGAAATACAATGTTGTAGACAAAGAGCTTCCGGCAATAGCAGATGTACGAAAAGAAAAGCTGGCAGCGTTGAGCTCAGTTATGAATGACTTTTCATTACTGATTAGCCGGGCAAAGCTGTTATATCCAACAGATGAAGGATTAAATACAATTATTGAAACGATTAAGACAGTTAAGGCAAAGACGGTAAATGATATTGAAACGCTTGAATTACAGGCATTGATTAAATACCGCATTAAGCCGGAAGATATCGCGTATTTAAAAGGATTGTTAGAGCCTTATATGTTGTAACATGGGAAATATTTTGTTGTTTTTTGTAGCGGCAATCCTGTTTTCAATATTTGGATTGATTGGCTTTGTATTTCAGCTTTTAATCATTCTTTCAAATAAGGAAAGATTTAAGTCGCTTCAAAGGTATTTCCTAAAAATAGCAGTTTCGATAGACCAGATGGGAAACGTTGTTTGCTCAGGGCTATTCAATGCTGTTCTTAGGAAGGGGAACGGTTACAAATTCGGCAATGAAGATGAAACTATAAGCTCAGTTATTGGCAAGAACAAAAAGACCGGTACTTTGACAAAGACCGGCCAAACATTGGCTTTTATTCTAAATGTAATAGACAAAAATCATTGCATCTCTTCAATAGAGATCGACGAGATATCTCCTAAATAAAACAATTTCAATTTTATGAGTGTGGCAAAAATGAAGACTCCCATCACCTATTACGGTGGGAAGCAAACCCTTTTGCGGCATATTCTGCCGCTGATCCCGGATCATGTTTCATATACTGAAGCTTTTGCCGGTGGTGCAGCTGTATATTCAGATTTAAATTGACCCCCCATTCCGGTGAAACTGACCCCCTGTTCCGGATAATTGCCCCCCCCTTGGGTTTATTGTTTGGTATGACATTCCGGCGGTAATTGACCCCCTTTTTGATCCTCCGGCCTGACATTCCGGCAATATTGCCCCCCCTTTGAACGCTTGAGTTTTTTGCTTTGCAGCAAAAAAGATACAATG
>JAJUGZ010000051.1 GCA_029265715.1 Bacteroidota bacterium | reverse complement strand
CCATTAATCAACAAAAAATAACATAAAACACTGATTATGTGTGCTTTATAAAAAAACAACAAGAAGCATGGCCCAGCCTTAGGCAACAAAGACGTCAACTATAGACAGAGAAAAAGGGGTTTTTAGAGATGCCCTTTATTAACTTGTATAACCATCCGGAATAAAATCCGGAGCTTTAAAAACCATAATTTAATTCAACGTAACGATGAACGATTTTTTTCAGGAAAACAAGAAAGTTGCCAAAGTCATTCATGAAGTAGCAGACCTTGCAAACTATTTATGGCAAAAAGGCTGGGCCGAGCGTAATGCCGGAAATATCTCGGTAAACCTGTCTGATATTATTGAAGATGTCGACCTTGACCTTGACAACTACCCAAAATTCGAGCTGGCACAACCATACCCTGCTTTGGGGAATAAGTTCTTTTTTGTGACCGGGACCGGGAAACGAATGCGCGACCTGGCTCAAAACCCTATGAAAAATGCCTGCATTATCAAGCTGAATAAGAAAGCCGATTCGTACCACATTATCTCCATGAAGAAACGGAATTTATACAACTTCCGACCCACTTCAGAGCTTCCAACCCACCTGTTGGTACACAATCAGCTGGTCGAATCGGGTTCAACAAAAAGAGCAGTCGTACACACACATCCGAACGAACTGGTAGCCATGACCCAGATCCCCAAATTCCAGAATGCCGAAACACTAAACAAGACCCTTTGGGGCATGCACCCCGAAGCATTTGTATTTGTTCCGCGCGGCGTTTTCATGGTCCCATACATTTTACCGGGAAGCCATAAAATTGCCGATGCAACCGTTGTTGGATTTGAGCAGGGACACGAAGTCGTGATCTGGGAAAAACACGGGGCTTTTGCGATCGGGGACACTGTTTCGGATGCTTTCGACATGATCGACATTCTATCTAAGTCGGCCCGCATCTGGTTCATGGCCAAACAATCAGGATTCGAACCGGAAGGATTGAACGAAGAACAACTTCTTGAGCTTAAAGATGCCTTCTTGAAATAAGCGTCTGCGTTTTAACCTGCCTTCGGGTTGTCAATTAATTTGGGGCGCTGTTTGCTGATATAACTTTTTCAGCAGGCGGCGCCCTCTTGATAAAATACCAGGCGTAGCATGCAACTCCAGTTCATGTTCTATAATTCCAATTAATTCAGGTTTTAAATCAGGCTCCTGTTCCGAAATATTATACAGAACCTGCATGGCAAAAACCCTCACCGCTACAGGCTCGCTGGCTGAAATCAAATAATTCAGGCATAAATCAAACAAAACACCCGACTGTCCCTCCGGAATTGCACTCTCGCTCAGAAATTTCAGGAACTGCCGTCTCTTGCTTTCGTTTTTCGAGCGCTGCAAAAAATCGACCATCTGAGGCAGAAATGGCACAATCAGATCCGGATACCGATCATGTATTTTATCGGCAAGCCAGGCAGCCCTCCAGCTCCCCGGCTGCCCGTCGTCGAAAGCGTACTGCATCAACTCATCGTAATACTGCGGATTAGCGATGATATACTCTGCCAGCATCTTTGAGTTTTCCCAATGTTCAAGCAAGGAAGGCAGATTGATCCCACTCATAGCGAAAAAAATTACTTTTAACCCAAAATCAAGCATAAAAATAATAACTTCCGGCACTTCCCGGCTAATTGAAAAGAACCAATGATCGATGTTTGCTGTGCGATAATCTTAAAAGAAGAAAGGCTACTGGCCGTACAACGCGGGCCCCAGTCGAACCATCCCTGGCAATGGGAATTCCCGGGAGGAAAAATCCATTTAGATGAAACCCCTAAAGACGCAATCGTCCGCGAAATCGAAGAGGAATTAATGGTTCGGATTATCCCGGGCAGGCCGTTGATCCCGATAGAATACACCTACCCTTTCGCAGAAATCAAATTAATCCCCTTTCTGTCCAGAATAGAATCGGGTGAAGTTGCTCTAACCGAACATGTTGCCTGTAAATGGCTGGGACTTGAAGACATTTGGGCTGTTAACTGGGCCGAAGCAGACCGGCTTCTCATCGAAACCAATCTGGAAATATTAGGCAACGAGATGCGGAAAAATCAATGCCAGCGTGGAAAAAACAGCCGACCAGCTTAAGATTGACAACACCATGTATGGGTACACGAATTTGTGATTTGAATAATACCGGTTAAGCAAGTAAGCACCCACCGGGATACTCAATACAATGGGCGAGGCAATAAGAATTCCCCACAAACCAAACCGGTTACGAAAGTTTACGATAAAACGCGATTTGCGGGAAAAAACTTTTTTGCTTTTATATTTCGAAACGAAGTTACAAAGGGCATGGTACTCGGCACGAACAAAATTGGGAAGATAACGGCATACCAACGGACGAATGCGGTCCATCATTCCGGAAATAAACCCGCTCAGGTAATAAAAAAAGAAAAAACCGGCAATCCCTCCCAGCGTTACATACAGGAGCGTTTGTTTAAAATCGAGACCAATTAGCAGAGCATACGGAATTGTAAAAAAGTACTTGACCGAAGCCATCAGAATCACCTGCAAAATCTTCAACAACGCAATCATATACCCCTCCTGATTTTGAAATTTAAACCACTTCAAAGTTTATAAAAATACCAATTGAATAACACTCATCCGGCTCATATTTAGGATTTTTTAATATTTAAAAACTCGCCCCGGATATTTATTCTGATCCAAAGAGCGAAAAACCTATTAAAATAGCGACAACCAGAATAATTAAAACATAAGTATATGTGTTCCCAACGTTAAGAGTCCACCCCCACTTGCTAAGTTTGGGAACAACCACTCGTTTGTCAGAGGTATCAAAATAAAAAAATCCCAGCTTACACTTTTCAAAATTTGTCATTTTTGATAAATTTAGGTTCGAAGTTTCGCTTACGGTTTCATTTCATACTATAATTTGTTTTTCAATGATCGTATGAAACTCACATGTCGCTGAAATTATTATCATTCCCTTGGGTATTGAGAAGCAACATGTTTGTTTCATGATGAGATTCTGATGCCTTCAGAACTGTTAAGGACTAACATCAACCTAATGCCATATAAAAACCAAAGAAGTTTCCATAAACAAATTAACAAGCAAGAAAAAGAATCCTCTCCGGTCTTGTTAATAAGTTTTCGCCCTCTCTGCCCGGTTTTCTTCGTTCTATGCCTGATCTTTCGTATTTTCGTAGCGTTATTTAAACAACAGGAACCTATTTTAACCAACTGCAGATATTCCATACTAATTATCGATTGTCTTCGTTGGTATTTTAATGCTTGTTAACGCAAGCATCAAATTAATTAAAAACAAAAAATTATACCCATGAAAAAAATACTTTTTGGAGCATTGGCATTGGCGCTCCTGGCGAGTGGATGTAAAGTATTTAAATCATCGAAGAAAACTTCAGAAACAGCTGTTCCGGCTGCACAAACAGAAACAGCTGCCGAGCCCAAAGTTTTCTCGGTTCCGGCGCCTAAGCCAGCTACCCGTGAAAACCCGGCCTCAGACAACATGTACCAGCAAACGTCCACAGGCAAGCCAGTTTCGATGCGCAGCGAAAACTTTACTTTCTCGGCTGAGGACCAGGCTGCATACGGAAACAAAAGCTACTTTATTATTGTTGGCAGTTTCAGTAGCAACGAAAATGCCGGCCGTTTCAAACAAGAACTGTCTCAACAAGGGTTCAGGCCCATTATTTTACATAGCGAAACCGGTTATTACCGCGTATGCGTTGACTCGTTCAATGATGAAGCTGCTGCCCGGAACAGGGTACAGCAAATCCGCAACGATTTCCCGAAATATAGCGATGCCTGGTTGCTGATCAAAAAATAAGAATATCAATCAATCAATTCTTGAATAGTTAAATGGAGCTCAAAAAGCTCCATTTTTTTTGCCTGTTTTCTTTGTATCTTTAACTGTTGATTCAGAATGCCTATGGATCCGGGAGATACATACACCCATCGGGACCGCGAGCCGGCAGTGGCCGGGCAGTTTTATCCAGCGAACAAAGACCAATTAAGCCATGAAGTGAATAAATTGTTCGCACAGGCCGTGCCCCTGGGCAACTGGAATATGGTCAGGGCTCTTATATCGCCCCATGCCGGTTATGTTTTTTCCGGAAAGATTGCCGCATCGGCCTACAACCAGATTTCAAAAAAAACAAACTACAACAACGTATTCATCCTGGCCTCGAGCCACTATGTCGGATTCCGGGGAGCATCAGTCTATAGCCGGGGAGATTTTCTCCTTCCTGGAAGGAATGTACGTGTTGACCAAGGTACTGCCCAAAAGCTCATCCGGGAGAATAACCTATTTACCGATTACCCCGAGGCGCATGGGCAAGAACACAGCATCGAGGTGCAATTGCCGTTCCTGCAACACCAGTTAGGCGATAACCTGCGAATTGTACCCATCGTCATCGGGACAAACCGGATTGACGACATTCAGGAAATTGCAGCAGGGCTCAAACCCTATTTTATCCCGGAAAACCTCTTTGTTGTTTCAACCGATTTTTCACACTATCCTTCATGGGATAATGCCTGCAAAACCGATAAGCTGACCGCCGAAGCCATCTTAAAAAACGATCCGGAAGAATTCCTGAAAATCAGGCAGATTATAAAAGAACGACATATTCCTGACCTGGCAACGCCAATCTGTGGGTGGACCTCGATGCTGACCCTTTTATACCTAAGCGCCGGGAATCAGCAATTGCATTACCATTTGATTGATTATTGCAACTCGGGCGACAATCAGCTTTACGGAGAAAAAGGACGCGTTGTCGGCTATCATGCCATAATCCTGGAAGAAATTCCCGATGAGAAATTTCAGATAACCCGCGATGAACAAAAACAATTGCTGGCTGTGTCCCGTGAAAAGTTAAAAAGCTACCTGAATGATACATCCTTTTCTTTTCCGTCTGCCTATCCACCTCTTTTTGATCGGGAACTGGGAGCATTTGTCAGCCTGTATAAAAGAACTGAGCTTCGTGGATGCATGGGCCGGTTTCAGTGTTCAGAACCCTTGATGCGCACTATTGCAGAAATGACAATTGCTTCGGCCAACGACAGCCGTTTTTTGCCCATTACAGCCGACGAGGCAGATGAACTCACCATTGAAATATCGGTGTTGTCGCCCCTGAAACGGATTCACTCAATCGACGAGTTTGAGTTGGGGAAACATGGAATTTACATCAGAAAAGATTTTAACTCTGGAACATTTCTCCCTCAGGTTGCTAAAAAATCAAACTGGACCAGAGAAGAATTTATCGCCCACTGCTCACACGATAAGGCACACCTCGGATGGAACGGCTGGAAAACCGCCGAACTTTACACGTATGAGGCATGTGTATTTAGTGACAACGATTTTAAGTAGTCTGCTTCAAGCGGGGAACAGCCCGTAACCTCTCTGCTACCTGTTCCAATGTTTCATTGCTTTTAGCGAAACACAGGCGGAGTAGCTTTTGCTTGTTTTTCTCGTGCAGAAAAGCTGAGACAGGAATGGTTGCCACGCCATATTCCCGAGCCAGCCGGAATGCAAAATCGACATCCGCTTCGTCCGAAATCTCCGAATAATCGAGCAACAAGAAATATCCTCCCTGAGCCGGATGTATTTTAAATAAACTTCCTTCCATCAGCCGGGTAAAATAATTTCGTTTCCCCTGATAAAAATCAGAAATATCACGATACGACTGGTCGTTTCGGATAAATTCGGCCAACGCGTACTGCAACGGAGTGTTTACATTATAAACCTGAAATTGCTGGATTTTCCGGAATTCTGACATCAGTTTTTCCGGAGCCAGACAATACGCCAGCATCCAGCCATTAATGTTATATACCGGGCCAAACGACGAAACAACAATGCTGCGGTCGATTAATTTTTCAAAACGAGAAACACTCTGATGTGTCTGGTTATCAAAAACAAGATGTTCAAATATTTCATCGCTTACCACAACAATATTCGTCCCGTTGGTCAGGCGTTGAAGCTGAATCAGGTCATTTTCAGTAAGAACAGCTCCGGTTGGGTTATGAGGCGAATTGAGAATAATCATGCGCGTTTTAGTCGTGACAACCCTGCGCACTTCTTCCCAATCGACATGAAAATTGGGCTGTTTCAGCGACACATAGACCGGGCGCCCACCATTGATCAAGATCGCCGGAATGTATGATTCGTATGCCGGTTCGAATAAAATTACCTCGTCCTCATCTCGAATAACAGACGTGATGGCAGTTGTAACAGCCTGAATGGACCCGTTTGTGATAGTCACCTCGGTTTCCGGATTATAGGCATGGTTGTACAGTTCCTGAACCCGTCGGGCCACTTCAACACGCAATTCACGCACTCCTTCCAAGGGCGCCGAATTGTTGTAGCCTTCCCGAATATACTTGGCTGCCAGTTCGGCTAAATTCGCCGGACATGGAAAATCAGTTTTCCCAACTGATAAATCGATGGCTCCGGTTTCTTCGACCAGCTTGCTGATGACCGAAAAAATACTGGCTTTTGTATTTGGCAATTTCGACTGAGACATGATTACTCCTTATGTCGTGCAAAGGTAAAAAAATAAGCTGTGGTGTGACTTCAAAGTTTGTTAACCCTGTAAAAAAAAACGGGTAATTAATTTTCTTCTCACTATTTTAAAACTTCGCCTAACACCCCGAGCGATTTAATCTCACCAAAAAACTCAAAATGGATCTTATAGTATGTCAGCAATTTACCAAGAATCGACTTTCGTTCGGCAGCTGTTAACGAGAATGTTGCAAGCGACGAAAACCCCACATCAAAGAGTTTGGCAAATAACGGGGTGTCGTGTTTATCCAGATAATGGGGGTGAAGTGGTTCGCGCGAAACAAAACAGGCTTTCTCCAAATCAAAGAACATAGAAGTTTCTGCATTTTCGCGATTGGGATAAATACCCAGGAACTGGGTCAGGTTAAACAAAAACCAAATATGAAAATTGTTCACCGGCTCTTCGGTCAGATCCAGAAAACTGATCGCATGAAAAATAAATTCGAACAGTTCCCGATGAGGCTCCTCCTCCCGTAAACACTTATATAGCACTTCTGCTAAAAAAATGGCCTGCGAACTTTTCCGGATATCATACGGGATTGAAACAAACGGGACCGATATCCGGGCATCTTTCAACCGGTGCATTTCCCGCCCCTCCTTAAAAAACACCTCCATGTCGAGCAAATAAAGTGGCTGAAGGACGGCCGCTTTTATCTTTGCGCTCTTGTTCCGCACCCCGTTAACCAAGAACGATTGCCGTCCAAACTGTTCGGTGTAAATGGTTGCAATGACGCTAGTTTCGGCGTATTTCACTGCATGAAGAAAAATGCCCCGTGTAGTTTGCAGCACGATCTTCCGGATTAATGAATAAAAAGAAGCTTGGTCACAAATGTTTCCTGCCCAATCGCATCATTCAGAAAAACCATGTAAACCCCTGTATGGCATCGTTTCCCATTCAGGTTTTTTCCATCCCAAACAGCCTGCCCGCCCAATGAGGTTGTCTTGTAAACCAGGTTTCCGCTGATATCGGTAATTTTTACATCTGTATCTTTCATCAGTCCCGTCACCACAATGTTTCCATCATAGTCTTGGCGAACCGGATTGGGGTACACATACACATCGGTAAAAGCGCTGTTCCCCTCAACAGCAGCTCCTTTGTACGAAATTAACCCTGCGGGGGTACCTATAAAAAGTTCCCCGGTTTTCTGGTTCAGGGCCAGGTCTACGATTTCGTTTGAAGGGAGCAGACTATTATCGGTATTGAAGTGTTCAATCTCCTCCGTACCGTCGGCCGAAACAAGGAACAATCCCGAACTCTTTGTCCCCAGCCATTTCCGGTTTGCCCCATCGACCACAATGGCGGTTACCGTTTCTGAACTTAACAAGGGATGAAAATACCCATCGTTCATGTCCAGGGCCGGCCGTGAGGCATACATGGTTCCTGAGGTTTCCCAGATCTGCTCCGGATTTGAAAATACCGCCACCCCGTTTGATGTTCCAACCCAAATTTCGCCGTTCTGATCTTCTGTAATCGAATACACATCATTCATTCGGGTGTATTGCTCATCGGTCCCATTGGTAAAATATGCCGTAACCAATTGTTTTTTCGATTGTAAATTATCGCTGCTCAAAACATACAAATCATTTCCGCGCGGAACGACTACCCATTTATCATCGTTTTTAGTTACCAGAACTTTCCCGATGGTATAATTGTTTGCAATTCCGGGAAGATTGAAGGCAGTCCAGTTCCCATCGGCTTTTCGCCGGGACAGAACGCTGGCAACACCCGAATTGGTCACCCACAAGCTACCCTCCGAATCAAAATCCATCCCGCCGATGCGAACATATAATGCCGTTGGATCGGATGGCAACTGAGTCTGAAGGGTTGAATTGAAGTTATCGTAGCGTTTCAACAGTTTACCAGCTTTAAACTCGGCCACCCCGCCACCCCAGAGCCCTACAAAAACATGATCGGCATCGGTTGGATCAGCAACCGTGCAAACCACATCGCGCAACTCGGCCATTTCAGGAAATGTATTCTTATTGAACGCAGTCCATTGACCATTGCGATAGAGCTGAAACTGGGCGTCGGTCCATAAATTTCCCCAATACGAATTCAGTCCTCCGGATGAAACCCACAAATCCTGCCCATTCATGGTAAGTGAAAAAACTGAATTATCAACCGGCCCAACCGGGACAATGCGTTCGGCTGCCCCATTTTTGAAATGAACCATTCCTGAAAGTTGGTCTGCAATCCAAAAATCGCCATTACGGTCCAGAACAGTACTATATGGCCAGGCTGTTGCCTCGTAATCAGTGAATACATACTTTGCCAGGTAGCCCGTTTGGGACAGATTTTTATCATAAACAAAAACTTCATTTCGACTGCTGATGACCAATCGGTTTTGCATGGAGCGAACCTCGCGGGCATAACGCACATCCGGGAGAAAACGTTCCCAGATGCTTCCATTCAAACGATACATTTCGTCTGAACCCCATTCGTCGGTATTGTAATTTACGACCGGATAACCATCAAAAATCTCAACATTATTGAACCGTCCGGTTGTATGAGGCAACCCGGATTGCTGATGCCAGTTGTGGTAGTCCTGCAAAGTCGGGTTTGTTTTTTCTGCCATATAAACGCCCGTTTCAGTCGCGGCGTACAGGTAGGTCCCATCTCTGGCCAAGTCGTAAACGTTCAGGTAATCACCTTCAGGACCAATATAATAGGTATCTTTAACCTCGCGTCGGGCCGTGTTCAGCACAACAATGCCAAACCCGCACGACAAATAAGCCAGGTCGCCATCAAACATCACATTATTAATCGTTTTATCAACCGGCAACGATTTCCGTTTAATATCCGAAAGGTTATAAATTCTGTTCCCTTCCAGCAAGTCGATGTTACTATTGCTATAAACAATCAGTAACATATCCTTGCTTTCGTGATAAGCGACTCCGGATATGCTCACATCCGACAAACCATCGAGCGTCGAAAGTTTTTTCACGCTGTTGTCCGATTTGTTGTAAACAAAAAGTCCTCCTCCATTGGTTACACAATAAATTTTATCGCCCGCCTCAACAACCTGCAAGGCTTTGGCATACGACTGGTAGTTGGTCCAGTCGCCTATCTGCGTTTGCGATCTGGAGGCCACAAAAGCCAAACAAAAAAGGAAGAGGAGCGTAATTTTTTGTTTCATCGCGTTATTCCAGTTTTTTCAGGTAATCGACCAACCGGGCGACAGCCCGCCCTCGGTGGCTGATTTGGTTCTTTTCATGGATCGTCATTTCGGCAAACGAACGGTCGAAGCCGTCAGGCAGAAAAATCGGGTCGTAGCCAAAGCCATCGGTCCCGCGCCGCTCAGTCAGGATTTTCCCTTCGACAATCCCTTCAAACTGAACTTCCCGACCATCGATCACCAGCGAAATAACAGTTCTAAAACGGGCTTTCCGGTTTTTTATTTTAGCCATCTTTTCCAGAACTTTAGCCATATTGGCCTCCGGACTTTTTTCCTCACCTGCATAACGGGCCGAATAAACGCCTGGTTCGCCACCGAGCGCTTCGATTTCGAGCCCGGTATCGTCGGCAAAACAGTTTTTCCCGAATTTCCGGTAGATGTAAAACGATTTCTCAGCGGCATTGCCTTCCAGTGTAGGCTGGTTCTCCGGAATATCGTCGAAACACCCAATATCTGTCAGGCTTAACAGATGGATTTTATCTCCCAGCAAATGTTGTATTTCTTCCAGTTTGTGCCGGTTATTGGTCGCGAATACTAATTCAGTCATCAGGTTTTTCTTTTGTTTTGTTATTTGATTGCTTGTTCCGGTGTTTATTGAAATCCGCGTTGCCTACAAGCTTCGAAGATCACAATTGCAGCCGCAACCGAAACGTTCATCGAATCGGCTTCGCCCCGCATCGGGATAATGATATTCTGATCGGCCACATCGGTCCACCGACGGGTTAATCCGGTCGATTCGGTTCCCATCACAATAGCAGATGCTCCGCGATAGTTAATGGTATGATAAGGCACTGCCGCCTGCAAATAGGTGCAATAAATCCGGATATTCTTTTTTTTGAGCCAGTCGATCGCCGAGGCAGAGTCGGCTACAGCAATGGGCACTGTAAACACACAGCCAATGCTCGAACGGACCACGTTCGGGTTGTACAAGTCGGTCTGCGGGTCGCACACAATGAACGCATCCACACCGGCCGCATCAGCCGTGCGCAGCAAAGCGCCCAGGTTGCCGGGCTTCTCGACGCTCTCTAAAACAACGACCAACGGATTTTCCGGAAGTTTCAACAACTCAAGGCCATGTTTTTTAGGCTCTGCCAAAACCACTACTCCCCCACTGTTTTCACGATATGCTATCTTTTCATACACCGCCTTGCTCACCTCAAAAATTTCATTTACGGCAACCTCACCGAGCAGTGAAAACAACTCAGAGGCAGAGATTAGCTCCGGATAGAAAAATACGCTCCGAAAGTGATACCCTTTCTTCACGGCCTTCCGGATTTCGTTTAGCCCTTCGACAATAAACACATTCTGCCCGCGACGTTCAGAAGCTTTCTGTAAGTGCTGAAAGTTCTTGATTCGCTGATTCTGCAAACTGGTAAGGACCTCTTTAATTGCGTATGCCATCGGTATTTGTTCTTTTGCGGATCAAAAATAGCAATAATAATCCGGCTTGAACCCCGAACGAAGTTCTATCTATCTAATCAGGACATTCCAGAACACAAACACAAGCGCGGTTAGCAGCACAATGTTGTACAAAGCAGATATGCCCAGAAACTTAACAAATGTCTTGCGATAGCTTTGCATGTAGAACACCTTCATTGCCGCATATAAATAAATTGGGATCAGCCAAAGCAGCCAGAGACTAAACAGGGTCCACGATGCCTGCGAGAGCAACCGCAACGCAATTGGTACAATCAATATCAGGAAAAAAGAAGCGTGCAGATGAATCGAAAAAATCAGGTGCCGTACATAATGAATATGGTGCCGGATGTAAAAGATTTTCAGGATAAGCGCAAAAATCGGGAGCAATATAAAAAATGACCACGACAAATATTTCAATACATTATTAGCCAGATTTGCAGGGTCTTTGAAAGCCTGTTTTATTTGCTCTACCTGTCTGATATCGTCGGGATCTGTTGAATTACTTTTCACCGAAAAGACCTGCCCGAGCTGATTGAGAGAGGCCGTCTGTACGGAATCCGGCAACTGATTGATGGAAAGGCCGGTGACTGATGCCAATGTATCCTTTCCGGCGGAGAGCTCGATATCTCCGGAGATTGAATGAATCGCCCGGTTGGTTAATATCTGTCCGAATAAAAACAATAAGAAACTGAGAAAAATGAAGATCCGGAATGGCGGTGCATAACTCGCCCTTCGCCCCTTAAAAAATTCGACGGTCAGAAAACCCGGTTTAAATAATCCGGTAAACGACTTAAAAAACCGGGAGTCGAACGCAAAAAAATTTCCCAGAAAATCATAAAAAACAAAGCCAAAGGGTTGGTCAAATTCGGCAACCTGCTGGCCACAATTGGGGCAGAAATGCCCCTGAAATGAATACCGGCAGTTGGGGCACTCGGTAACCGGCAAATCCTGAACCGGAATGTTCGGCGGAGAATCGGGCCACCGCAGATATTTCCGAATATTGAACTTATGCTTTTTCATCGGATGAACGTTTCGTCTCAGTCGCTTCGTCTTCCCAGAATTTCAGGAACGGTAAAACACCTGGCACAACTCGACGGATGGGTTCGTAGGCTTTCGATTCCTTCTTTTGATCTTCCGGCAAAATATGGGCTGTTTTATCCACATGATCAAATACGACCAGGAAAACGCTGAGGAGCAAAACCCCTTTTAAAACACCAAATACCAGGCCGGCCAAACGGTTTAAAAATCCGAGCGCGACGGCATTGACAATGCCGTCGAAGACCCGCCCAAGCGCATAAACAACAATCACAATAATCAGAAATGTAACAACAAAAGCCGCAACGCCCAGGTAGTTGGCATGAAAATCAAATTGTCCGGACAAAAAACCGGCCATAAAATGTGAGAACTTGATAGCTCCCCAGATTCCCAGGATCAACGCAAAGAGCGAAGCCACTTCAATAATAAACCCCTTCCGGAAGCCGGAAAATGCAGCAATCAGTAAAAAAATGGCCAGTACAATATCAATATAGTTCATTCAAGCTGTTTTTATGCAGTATTTATCAAGCCTAAAATTAGAAAAATACTGTTACTAAAGCTGCTATAAAATTCATAACAATAAAAATTACAATTGTCAACCGGAACCTCCGGAAACACCAATCCAAAAATTTATACATTTGCTGAAACCTATAAATAGCGCGTTATGCCTGTTATCAACTCTATTTTCAACTGGTTAAACTTTAAACGGCTTTACGAAATCGACCTGTTCAAGCAGCACCCTCACGAAGTTCAGCGCGATGTTTTACTAAACCTGCTGAACGAAGCAGCCAACACCGACTGGGGACAGATTTACGATTTTAAAAGTATCCGGAATGAAAAAGAGTTTCGCGACCGGATCCCTGTGCAAACTTACGATGATGCCAAACCATATATCGAGCGCATGATGAAAGGCGAAAAAAACGTGCTCTGGCCCGGCGAAACCAAATGGTTTGCCAAATCATCGGGAACAACCAACGATAAAAGCAAGTTTATACCGGTCAGTAAAGATTCGTTTGAAGGTGTGCACTGGCGCGGCGCCAAAGATGTCTTGGCCATATATCTGAAAAACTACCCCGATTCGAAATTCTTATCCGGGAAAACACTGACCCTGGGTGGCAGCCACCGGATCAACAATGCCAGTAATAAAAGTTACTATGGCGACTTGTCGGCTATCATTCTTGAAAACATCCCGTTCTGGACTGAATTTTACCGCACGCCGTCAACCGAAATAACCCTGCTGGAAGAATTTGAGGAAAAAGTAGAAAAGATTATTGAATACTCGCTGAATGAAAATGTGACCTCGCTGGCAGGCGTCCCGTCGTGGTACCTGGTTTTGCTGAAACGGGTGCTGGAAGTTACCGGGAAAAACAACATCCTGGAAGTATGGCCCAACCTGGAAGTTTTCACACACGGGGGCATTAAATTCGATCCATACCGCGAACAATATCAGAAACTAATCCCCAGCCCGAACATGCATTACATGGAAACCTATAATGCTTCGGAAGGGTTCTTTGCCCTTCAGGATGAGCCGGATAAAAACGACATGCTGCTAATGCTCGACTACGGGATCTACTACGAATTTATCCCGATGGAAGATTTTCACAGTCCGAACCCCAGTGTAATTCCGCTTAGCGAAGTCGAACTGGGCAAAAATTATGCGCTGGTGATCTCAACCAACGGCGGACTATGGCGATACCTGATTGGCGATACAGTACGGTTTACATCTAAATATCCGTTCAAGATTGTCATCACCGGACGCACCAAGCATTACATCAATGCCTTTGGCGAAGAGTTGATTGTCGACAATGCCGAACGGGCACTGACATTGGCCTGTTCGCGTACCGGGGCTGTTATCACTGATTACACCGGAGGCCCTGTTTACATGACCGAAAAGAGCAAGGGTGCCCACCAATGGATCATCGAATTTGAAAAACAGCCCGACGATCTCGATCATTTTATATCGGTTTTTGACGGGACCTTAAAAACACTAAACTCCGATTACGAAGCTAAACGCCATAAAAACCTGACCCTCGAAATGCCCAAAATCATTGTGGCAAGGCCCGGATTATTCTACGAATGGATGAAACGACGCAGAAAAGTTGGCGGACAAAACAAGATCCCGCGTCTGTCGAACGACCGGGTTTACCTCGACGAACTGATTGCTTTACAAAAAGAACTGGAAGCCAAATAGGTACCTTTTATCCGATTGTTCCGATAGACAATCAGCCTGTTAAGTTATCAACAACTGGTCCCCGGCCGACGAATATTTTGTACTTTTGGCATGAACCAAAAAAGGAATAAAAAGTATGCATATTGCAGTAGCTGGAAACATCGGTGCCGGAAAAACAACATTAACAGAACTACTTGCCAAACATTATAACTGGACTCCCCACTACGAGGATGTAGATGAAAATCCGTACCTGAACGATTTCTACGAAGATATGCAACGCTGGTCGTTTAACCTGCAAATTTACTTCCTAAACAGCCGGTTAAAACAAGTTCTGGATATCCGGAAATCAGGGAAAACCGTTATTCAGGACCGCACAATTTACGAAGACGCTGAAATTTTCGCGCCCAACCTTCATGCAATGGGGCTAATGTCGACCCGCGATTTTAAGAATTACACCAGCCTCTTTCAGCTTATGAGCAACCTGGTCCAAGCCCCCGACCTGCTGATTTATCTGCGGGCATCGGTGCCGACACTGGTCAGCCAGATACAAAAACGCGGACGCGAGTACGAAAACTCAATCCGCCTCGATTACCTGAAACAGTTGAACGAACGTTACGAGGCATGGATCAGTCGTTACAACGCCGGGAAACTGCTGATTATTGACGTCGACAAAAACAACTTCCCGAATGTGCCCGAAGATCTCAGCGCAGTCATCGACAAGATCGACGCACAAATCCATGGCCTTTTCTAAGGAACTGCCCACGGGATTAAAGTAGCTTGTCTATTTCGCTGGCCGGGCGCGCCAAAACTGCTTTCTGCCCATTGATAACCAACGGACGTTGTAATAACCGCGGGTTTGCAGCCAGCACATCAACCCATTCATCATCGGATAGTTGTTTGTCTCGATATTCCTGACGATACAACTCTTCGCTGGTCCGGATAATATCGTGGACCGACAAGCCTGATTTTTTCAGAAAATCACGGATTTCTTCGGCTGTAATTCCGGTCGCCAAATAGTTGACCACATCGAATTCCAGTCCACGGTCTTCCAAAAATTTCAGGACTTCGCGGCTTTTTGCACAACGCGGGTTGTGATATATTTTCATAATCATCTGGTGGTGCCGTTTAATGTATCTGTAATAATCCTCCTGGGCCCGGTAACGATGTTCCGAATCCTGATTATTGTACCGGTTACTTAGCTCGTTATCCAGGATACGCGCTTTGGTATTATCGCGCAACTGGATCATCAGCAAATCCTTCAGCTCTTGTTTTATCTCCGGTGATAAAACCGGACAGGCCACTTCAATTCGACGGTCGAGGTTACGGGGCATCCAATCGGCCGACGAAATGTAAATTTGTTCGTTGCCTCCGTTTGCAAACAAGAAGACCCGCGAATGTTCCAGGTATTTATCAACAATACTGATGGCCTGTATGTTGGCAGCCAGCACCGGGTCGTCGGTTTTTAACCCAAAAATGCCCCGGATAATCAGTTGGATTTTAACCCCGGCCTGACTGGCTTCGTACAACTTGTCCATCATGCCCGGGTCAATCAGGCTGTTCATCTTCAGGATCATGTATGCCGGTTTTCCTGCTTTGGCATTCGCAATTTCATGATCAATCGCCCGTTTGAAAAAACGGCGCATCGAAAACGGACTCACAATAAGATGGTTAAAGTTGAAATGCAGGTAGGTGTGTTTGAAAAACTCAAACATCTGGGCAACCTCGTCGGCTATTTGCGGATCGGCGGTAAGCAAGCCTTTGTCGGCATAAACCCGGGCTGTCCCTTCGTGGAAATTCCCTGTCCCGATATACGCATAATTGCGGGCATGTCCTTTTTCAATACGCTGTACCCAAGCCAGTTTGCAGTGCACTTTCAAGCCGGGGATCCCGTTAATCACGTGTGCGCCTTCGTCCTGTAATTTATTAGACCAGAAGATGTTGGCTTCCTCGTCGAACCTTGCCTGTAACTCAATGACCACGGTTACCTTTTTCCCGTTCCGGATGGCATTCAACAAGGCATTCACCACTTTCGAGGTATCAGAAACCCGGTAAATGGTAATGCCAATTTCGCGCACCTTGGGATCGATTGCCGCTTCGCGAAGAAAGTCGATAAAATGCGAAAAGCTTTGATACGGATAATGCAACAAAACATCTTTTTCCCGAAGTTTTTTCAGGATACTTTGCCTGGGCGGAAGATCTTTATGGGGCACAGGGGGCAGGCTCTGGTAATAATGGTGCTTTTGCCCAATTTCGGGGAAATTCATAAAGTCTTTATGATTGTGATAACGCCCGCCAGCAATGGCATTGTCTTCGCCAACCAGCTTCATCTTTTTGATGATGAACTTCAATAAATCGCCAGGCATTTCGCGATCGTAGATTAACCTGACCGGAACCCCAATTTTCCGTTTTTTCAGGCTAAGCTCCATCTTTTCAATGAAACTTTTCGAGATATCATCGTCCAGGTCAAGCTCGGCATCTCGGGTCATCTTGATCATGTAAGCCTCGAACTTGTCGTAATTGAAAATCGGGAAAATATCTTCCAGACAAAAACGGATGATATCGTCAACCAAAATCACAAACTTCTTATTTCCCTGCTCCGGAAGCACTAAAAAACGAGGTACCGAACGGCTCGGGACCCGGACCAGCGCGTATGCAAATTTCTCCGGATTATTTTTTTTCGAAAGTTTAACTGTCAGATAAACCGACTTGTCGCGCAAATAAGGAAATTTCGTGTTCTTACTCAGCATAATCGGGATAATATTGGGCATAACCCGCTGCTGAAAATATTTCCGGACAAAAACCCCCTGATCGTGGGTCAACTGAGTTTCGTCGATTACAAAGATGTTCTCGGCGGCCATCTCAGCCCATATTTTAGTATAAATTTCCTGCGCTTTTTGCTGGTGCTGAATAACCTGGTCGTGTATCTGCGTGTACAGCTCGGCCGGGGTCAGATTCCCCAGGATCGTCTCATCGGCTTTTCCCAGTTCCATCATCCTCCGGACAGCCGCAACCCGAACCCGAAAAAACTCATCAAGGTTATTCGAGAAAATGCCGAGAAACCGGATGCGTTCGAATAGCGGGACACTGGGATCTTCCGCTTCCTGAAGTACCCTGGCATTGAACGACAACCAGCTAAGCTCTCTGTTTATGAATCTTGATTTGCCCATCTCTCAACTTATATAAAGAAGAACATTTTGCACATGTTCAAGTTATCAAAAAAAACGGGCAATTTGAAAAAAATCATACTTTCAGCAAGGCCTCTCCATGCAGCAAGGCCGATTTAAAAACCGGCAATTTCTCAACTTCGCCCGGAGACAAAACATGGTTGCAAGGTGGTTTTGTTTCATCCTGAAGAAACAACTCCCACCAGCCAACGGTTTGCCATTGTCCCATTTTATAACCAACATTTTTAAATTCGCCACACTTCCTGAACCCGAAGAACTCGTGAAAATAAATGCTCGGGTTATTCGGGATTGTAATGATAGCCAGCACATCGGAGATTCCCTGGGCCCGCGCTATCTCAAGCAAACTGGTATATAACGCGTGCGCCACCCGTTTCCGGTAAAAATCCGGGTGGACATATACGGTAATTTCCTTGGTCCAACGATACGAGGCCCGGCTCCGATATTCAGAAATGTATGCATAGCCGGCAACCCGTCCATCCATTTCACAAACCAGATATGGATGGTTTTGGCAGATACGCTGCACCCGGTCCCAAAAATCAGCTTCGGAAGGAACTTCCTCTTCAAATGTAATGTTGGTACCGGTAATGCAGGGCGCATAAATCTCCAGGATGCCTGAAACATCACTCTGCCTGACTTTCCGTATTTCTGCTTTTTTCATAATTCGGCGGTTATGACTCCTGATTGTTTAACTCTTCGCTGAATTCCATCAGGAAAGCTTTGATAAAACCATCAAGGTCGCCATCGAGGACAGCCTGCACGTTGCCCGACTCGTAATTTGTACGGACATCTTTCACCAGTTTGTAAGGCTGCAGCACGTACGAACGGATCTGCGAGCCCCACTCGATTTTTTTCTTCTGCGATTCGATTTTCATCTCGGCCTCGCGGCGTTTACGCAACTCCAGCTCGTACAACTGCGATTTCAGCAAACGCAGTGCATTTTCCTTGTTGCCAAGCTGCGAGCGGCTTTCGGTATTTTCGATGATAATCCCGGTTGGCGCGTGGCGCAACCGGACGCCGGTTTCCACCTTATTCACATTCTGCCCGCCAGCCCCGCTCGACCGGAATGTTTCCCAGGTAATATCGGCCGGGTTGATTTCGACCACAATCGTATCATCGATCGCTGGCGAAACAAACACCGAGGCAAACGAAGTCATCCGCTTATTCTGGGCATTAAATGGCGACAAACGCACCAGCCGGTGCACGCCATTTTCGCTTTTCAGGTAGCCGTAAGCGTACTCGCCCTCAAACTCAATGGTGCAGTTTTTCACACCAACCTCGTCGCCGGCATGAAACTCAACCACTTTTACATTGTATCCGTGTTGCTCGCCCCAGCGCATGTACATGCGCATCAGCATGTCGGCCCAGTCGTTGCTTTCGGTTCCGCCTGCCCCGGCGTTGATCCGCAGGATGGCGCCCATTTTATCCTCCTCGTTCCGGAGCATATTTTTGGTTTCCAGCGCTTCGATCAGATGTTCGGTGTGGGCAAAATGTTCATCCACATCGGCTTCGGTGGCCTCATCCGCTTCAAAAAAATCGTAAAGGACCAACAGATCTTCAACTGAATTTTCCACTTCCTTGTACCCATCCGTCCATACTTTGATGGAGCGGATGACTTTCATCTGTTGCTCGGCCTCGCGCGGATTATCCCAGAAAGCAGGATCTTGTGTTTTTAGTTCTTCTTCCTGAAGTTGCAGTAGCTTACCATCGTAGTCAAAGATGCCTCCTTAACGCATCCCGGCGATCAATAAGGTCTTTAATCTGGTCTTTCTGAATCATTGTTCAAATTTTTAATGGATAACAAAAATAGAAATTGTACGGCTTAAACCCAGTCGTCATTTGCGAAAAAAAGCTGCCCGGGGTCCGGACAGCCTGTGTGTGTTTTTGCTACGAAAGCTTCTTGATCCGCTCCATCGCTTCCAGCACATTCTCGCGGTCGGCAAAGGCCGAAAAACGGAAGTAACCTTCTCCGGCCGGGCCAAACCCTGAGCCGGGTGTTCCCACCACGTTCGCTTCGGTCAACAACTTATCGAAGAAATCCCACGAAGCGTAACCATTGGTTTTAACCCAGACATACGGCGCATTCTCTCCACCGTAAACGGTATAGCCGGCAGCCGATAGGCTCTCGCGCATGATGCGGGCATTTTCGAGGTAATATTCAATTACTTCTTTCACTTCTTTTTTACCCTGCTCGGTATAAATTGCAGCGGCCGCTTTCTGAACCGGATAAGAAACGCCATTAAATTTGGTTGTCTGACGGCGCATCCAGAGTGGTTTTACCGGAAGTGCATTGCCGTTGCGGTCAAACGCTTTTACTTCGGACGGAACCACTGTAAATGCACAACGCGTACCTGTAAACCCGGCTGTTTTTGAGAAACTGCGGAACTCGATGGCCACGTCTTTAGCGCCTTCAATTTCGTATATCGAATGTGGAATTTCCGGATCAACGATGAATGCTTCGTAGGCCGCATCGTACAAAATAATGGAATTGTTAGCACGGGCATAATCAACCCATTTTTGCAGTTCCTCTTTCGTGGCAACAGTGCCGGTCGGGTTATTGGGGAAACACAGGAAAATCAGATCAGGGCGTTCGTCCGGTAGCTCTGGTATAAATCCGTTGGCCTCGGTGCAGGGCATATAAATAATCCCTTCGAAGTATCCGTTCGGCTGACAAACACCGGTTTTACCCGACATCACAGTGGTATCGGCATAGACCGGATACACCGGGTCGCAGATGGCAATTTTATTATCGTGCCCGAAAATCTCCTGAATGTTGCCGGTGTCGCATTTCGAACCATCGGAAACAAAAATATCGTCAGCGCTGATGTCGATCCCTCGGGCCTGATAATCGTTTTTGGCAATGGCTTCGCGCAGGAATTCGTAACCCTGTTCCGGCCCATAACCTTTAAAGGTAGCCGCGCTGCCCATTTCCTCCACTCCTTCGTGAAACGCTTTAACCACCGAGGGGACCAACGGCCGGGTTACATCTCCAATTCCCATCCGGATAATTTTTTTGTCCGGATTAGCTGCAGCAAATTCCCGGACACGGCGCCCGATTTCCGGGAATAAATACCCAGCCTGAAGTTTCAGGTAATTCTCATTAATCAATGCCATAAATATTTGATCTTTAAAATGATTTTTTGCTTTGAATTTTGAATTTTTCGAGAGCCCAAAGTTACAAAAATTAATGAATCGGCAGGGATGCAATGAATACAGAACTTGCCTGCACTATGCAACCGACAAAAAATCCATTCAATCGTCCTCTCAATTATTGACTCAATGTAAATTTTAAGCTACTTCATCCCCGAAAAATCAAAAACTAACAACACGGTCTGTCATTTCGCAATTAATTGCTATTTTTACCGGCTCTGATTTTCAATCGATATGAATATTTTGACCATACTTTTTATAACCAATTTTCTGCGAACACTTTTCATCATTCTGATCATTTATTATGTGTTCCGCTTTCTGGGCAGGTATGTTTTCCCGTATATGCTAAGAAGAGCTGTTTCCAATATGGTCAACAAACAGCAACAATACGCCGGCCAGCAAACACGCCAGCCCGAAGGAAAAGTAATAGTAGAAAAAAATCAACGTCGCCAAACTCATTACGCCAAAGATGAAGGCGAATATGTTGACTTCGAAGAAGTAGATTAATTCAAATAAATACCCGATAAATTTTTGATATGGCTCAGGAAGATGTTTTTAAAAAGCTGGTAGCTCACTGCAAAGAATACGGTTTTGTATTTCCGTCGAGCGAGATTTACGACGGACTTGGTGCCGTTTACGACTACGGACAAAATGGTGTTGAACTGAAAAACAACATTAAAAAATATTGGTGGGACAGCATGGTCCTGCTTCACGAAAATGTAGTTGGCCTTGATTCGGCCATCTTCATGCACCCAACAATATGGAAAGCATCCGGCCACGTAGATGCTTTCAACGACCCGCTGATTGACAACCGCGACTCGAAAAAACGCTACCGCGCCGATGTTCTTATCGAAGAACAATTAGCCAAATATGACGAAAAAGTTGAAAAAGAAATTGAGAAGGCCCGCAAACGGTTTGGCGAATCATTCGACGAAAAACAATTCCGCGAAACCAATCTTCGGGTAATCGAGAACCAGGGGAAACGCGACAAACTGCACGAACGGTTCACGCAGGCATTGAACGATGGCAACCTGGAAGACCTTCGCCAAATTATTCTCGACGAAGAAATCGTATGCCCCATCTCCGGGACACGCAACTGGACCGATGTCCGCCAGTTCAACCTGATGTTTGGCACTGAAATGGGATCGACCGCCGATGGCGCACTGAAAGTTTACCTGCGTCCTGAAACCGCCCAGGGTATCTTTGTAAACTACCTGAATGTGCAAAAGACCGGGCGCATGAAAATTCCGTTTGGTATCGCTCAAATCGGGAAAGCATTCCGTAACGAAATCGTTGCCCGCCAGTTCATCTTCCGGATGCGCGAATTCGAGCAAATGGAAATGCAATATTTTGTTCGTCCCGGAAGCGAACTCGAATGGTTCGAAAAATGGAAAACAACCCGTATGAAATGGCATAAAGCGCTGGGATTTGGCGACGACAATTACCGTTTCCACGAACACGAGAAACTGGCCCACTACGCCAATGCAGCCGTCGACGTTGAGTACAAATTCCCGTTCGGGTTTAAAGAAGTAGAAGGGATCCACTCCCGCACGGATTTTGATTTATCACAACATCAGCAATACTCTGGCAAGAAAATCCAGTATTTCGATCCGGAACTCGGCGAATCGTATGTCCCTTACGTGATCGAAACATCGATTGGAGTCGACCGCATGTTCCTGCAGGTTATGTCGGCGTCGTATTGCGAAGAAGAAGTCGGGACCGAAGGCAAGAGCGACATTCGCGTGGTGCTAAAATTTCCTCCGGCACTGGCTCCGGTAAAATTGGCCGTGTTGCCCCTGGTGAAAAAAGATGGCCTTCCGGAAATAGCCCGCGAAATTATTGACGACCTGAAGTTTGATTTCAACTGTCAGTATGACGAGAAAGACTCGATCGGGAAACGCTACCGCCGGCAGGATGCTATCGGAACCCCATTCTGTGTAACCGTCGACCACCAGACAACCGAAGATCAAACAGTCACCATCCGTTTTCGCGACACCATGGAACAGAAACGCGTGGCAATCGGCGAACTTCGGGGAATTATTTCCGGAGAAGTCAGCATGAAAAAACTATTCGCGAAAATTGTGTAAACCAAACCTGTAAATATATTTTTTAAAGAGAGAGAGTCCGGAGGCAGAAAAGCTTCCGGATTTTTTTTGTGTTTTTTACCAATGGGTGAAATACCACCAACAACGGGCCAAACGAACATATCCATGGCCCAACATCCGTTTACTTACAATCTATAAGCATAATCTGATCCCAAAGGCTAAAAACAAAACAAAAAAAATATTCTCAGGGATAAAAAGAGAACAAAATAAACAAAGCTCAAACATACAACATATTGCTAATATGATGTTTATAGAGTTTTTTGATTTTAAAATATGTCCTTAAATATACAACTTTCAAATTGTAAGTTAATTCCAACCTTTTGTTCTTTTTAAGATTCCGGCAATCTGCTTTGCCATCCGTCTGTCATCTTAACCCAAACTTATCTTCCAAATTAAAAGAGATCATTTTTTTATCGCCTATGTGCCTGATTTTTAGTCAGTATAATCAATCAAAATCCGTATTAGATTTGCATCGGTCAAAAAACACAATTAAACAAGTAACAATTTAAAATCTACAAAAAATGAAAAAGAACAATTTGTTTTTTAACGTGCTGATTGCGGTTTTCATGATGATTTCGGCCAACCTTTGGGCAGGAAACGAAGGCTCTTTCAATGCTGAATATAGAATTTCTCCCGTTCAAAATTTCCAAACATCAAGCGCTTTCCAGAAAAGCTGGGACATCACCTACGGTGAATCAAAAACTCCGGTTCAGGTTTTCCTGAAAGAAACAAAGAAAGGGAACGAGTACATTGTTCGCACCAAGTATTTCGAAGTAAAATACGTAAACTCCGAAAAAGGCTTTGGAGCCAAATTATTAAACTCATCGGAAAGTACTGTTACCGCCGATTTAAACTCGAGTGTAATTAACAGCAATCAATTAGCAAACCAACGTGTACTGAACCCCGGAAAGATAACTGAAGAACAGGCCCTCGACCTGATTGCCAGCTATCTGCCTGATTTAATCAATGATCAATACAAGCATATCCTGAATTAATATCTACAGACTAGAAATTGGTTGACCGCTCCGAAATTTCGGGGCGGTTTTTTTTATTCTTCTTTGAGCATGCGGTAAATCGTTGAAACGCCTATATCCAGCTTTTCGGCGACCAATCGGGTATTGTTGTCGTATTTCTGTAAAAAGTGGTTGACAATACGACGGTCATATTCACGCAACGTTTGTTCTTCACTCAGTAAGCCGGGGAGCAGGTCTCCCGAACCCAGCATAATATCGTCTTCTGTAATTTCGCCGGAACTCGACAAGGTTACTGCAAGTTCCATTACCGATTTCAGCTCGCGCACGTTGCCCGGGAACGCATAACTCATCAGCTTATTGCTGGCTGCCGAAGTCAGTTTTTTTGTCTCCATCCGGTTTTCGCGACAAAATTCATCCATGAAATGCCGCGCCAAAACCAGAATATCATTCCCGCGCTCACGCAACGGGGGCAATTCGATCTGAAGCCCAAACAACCGATAATAGAGATCCTGCCTGAATTTTCCGGCTTTCACCTCGTCCAGCAGGTTTTTATTGGTCGCCACAATAATGCGGCAATCGGTTTTCACCGGTTTATTGCTCCCAACCCGGATTATTTCCTTTTCCTGTAACGCCCGTAACAATTTCGCCTGAAACGTCAGGTCCATTTCAGCGATTTCATCCAGAAACAGCGTTCCGCCATCAGCTTCCTCAAATCTCCCGATACGACGAGCAATGGCTCCGGTAAAGGCGCCCTTTTCATGTCCAAAAAGCTCACTTTCAACCAGCTCCGACGGAATCGCTGCGACATTGACTGCCACAAATGGTTTATCTTTCCTGACCGAATTATAGTGGATGGATTTTGCAACCAACTCTTTACCTGTCCCGGTCTCGCCGGTTACGGAAACCGTAATATTAGTCCTCGTTGATTTCTCAATCAGATCGAATATTTTTCGCGTGGCCGGGCTATTGCCGATAATGGTATTCTCGAAACTGTATTTCCGGTTAACCTCTTTTCGGAGCGATTTGAGTTCATCGGTCAACAAAACCTGTTTCCGGATATTTTGTACGGTGTTCAGCAGACGCTCTCGAATGTCGTTCGATTTGACAATATAATCGTATGCTCCCAGTTTCAGCAGATCGACAACCACCTCAATTTCCTCCTGCTCCGAAATCAGGATTACCTGAATATCTTCATTGCGTTCCCGGATTTTCCGGAGAACTTCCATTCCGTTCATATCCGGCAACCGGTAATCGAGGGTAATCACATCCGGGTTCTGGTGCAACTGTTTCAAACAGTCGGCTCCATTAAAAAAGCTAACAACCTCATAATCGGGGTTCAGCGACAGGTTGTGGACCAATAGGCGGTTGTACCACTCGTTGTCCTCAACCACAAAAATCCGAAACGGTTTTTCATCTGTTGACATGCCCCGAAGTTATCACATTCAATGTTAAACGCAAAAGCAACATTTACAAAAACTATGACTGTTTTGCCTGAAATATCCGAAACACTGCCAACTATGTCAGGTGTATAAATTTTTTAAGCAGGTTCATAAAATTTTCGTAACAGCTTTAACTTTTCAATGAAATTAGCACCGACATGGAATTGAGCTTGCGAATCGGAGCGCAGCAAAGATCCACGCAGTGAAATCCGCCAGGCGAATAGCCATTTATCCATTTTCGGTTAGTATGAGCTAGGCTATTCATGGTTATTTCAGTTGAGCGAGGTACTCTTCTAACTGCAAAATGAATTGTTCGAGACACTGGTTCATTTCAGAAACCATCTCCGGAACGGTCTCCAACTGAGTTCGGCTATCGGCCCTGAACTGGATGTGTTTGGCAAGGGCCAATAACCGGTCGGCTTTCATATGACGGCACGGAGATGCTATTTTATGGGCAAAATCGGCAACTGCGCTCCAATTTCCGGCCTCTAAGTGCATTCTAATTTCCGCGATCGACTCACGAGACGACCGGATAAAAACCTGGATCATCTCGCGCATAAAAGCCGCATCGTTATTTCCCAACCGGGCCAGTTCGCTCAGATCAAGCTTATCGGTATCCGAAAGAACCGGTGGCGAGGGTTCCTCTATGGGTTGGACAGTAACAGACGTTCCTGCTTTCTGTTGGATTTCGTTCAGTAAATCAAACAACTGCTTTTCCGAGAATGGTTTAGGCAGAAAATATTGAATGCCGGCTTCGCGGGCCTGTTCAATTTCGACCGACGAACCGGTTGCCGAAACAGCCACAACAATGGTTTGGGGATTTATATCATTCTTGAGCTGCAGAATCTTTCGGGTTGCTTCGATCCCGTTCAGGACCGGCATTCTCAAATCCATCAAAACCAGATCATGCCCAAATTCGTTATAGGCTTTTACGGCCTGCTTTCCGTCAACAACCTCGTCGAATGCAACATCCCATTTTTGCAGGATCGTCCGGAACACAATCCGGTTAAATTCCTCGTCGTCGGCCACCAGCATGCGCTTCGTTTTCCAAAACCCGGGAAGCGCCAAAAACGCCACTTCATTTTCTTCAGATAACCCTTCCTTAGTTATTTTATATGGTATGACGCACCCGAACACCGTTCCCTTTCCTGGCTGGCTGGAAATAGAAACCGTTCCTTTTTGCATTTCGACTAATCGTTTCACAATCGACAAGCCGAGCCCCGTCCCGCCATAGTTGGCCGATGTGGTTGCTTCGGCCTGCGTGAAATCATCAAATATGGCCGATTGCTTTTCAGGCGAAATACCAATCCCGGTATCCGACACCTGAAATTTCAGGAGAAAGTGATCGTTTTTAAATTCAGCTGATGCCGACAAACGGATTTCCCCTTCGCTGGTAAACTTGATGGCATTGTTCAGCAGGTTGATCAAAACCTGGCGCAACCTCATCGCATCGCCCAACCAAACGCCCGAAACAGAAGCATCCAGCTCCAGCTCGTAAGTTAGATTTTTCCGCAATGCCGGAAACCGGTTCATTTCAAAAGCGTCGGTTATCACGCTGCGTGGGTCAAACGGTGCTTCCAAGAGGGTAAGCTTCCCCGCTTCGAGTTTTGAAAAATCCAATATATCGTTGATGATACCCTGCAAATGATCGGTCGATTTCTTGATAACCTGCACTTTTTCCTTCACTCCGGATTCCAGCTCTTGCTGTGCCAACTGCTCGGTTAACCCGAAAATGGCATTCATAGGCGTGCGCAACTCGTGGCTCACATTGGCCACAAACTGTTCTTTTGCCTTTGCCAGGTTCTCGGCTTCCGTGCGCGCTATTCGCAAGGCGTTCTGTATCTCTTTGTTTTTCCGGACATACCTCACAATTACAAAAAACATGGAAACCAGTAATATTGCAGCAGAACCACAAAAAAGCCCGATTTGCAAATAGGTTTTCAACGCCAGCCGGTCGGCATCCTGTGTCTTCTTTACCATTTCCAAATTGGCCCGGCTTTCCAAAAGCCGAATGAGCCCGTCGAGCCTGTCGCTCAGGCTCTTACTCATTCGAATAAGCTCAAGTTCGCGGGCCGCAAGGCTGGCCCGGGCTTTTTGCTGCTCGCGCTCCAACTGTTTAATTTCTGTTTCAAAACGGATCGTATCGAATGACTTAACCGGTTGTGGAACCGGAGGGACTATCGGCACCGGCTGCTGTGTGACTGTCCGGACTTTCTCAGGTTCAACTTTATCTTTTTTGCGTCCGAAGAGCCTCTTAAAGATATTGGCCTTCCCCTTTTCTGCAGGTTCCGGTTCAACAACCGGCGACTGTTGCTCAATTCCGTCCGACGCTGGCTGCTGAACCTCAACGGGTTCTGTTTTCGTTGTTTCAGCAACTTTCAGTTTCTTAACAATTTTACCAGCCATCCCTTCGGACGGCCAACGCCGGTCGAGCTCAATCATCTTGTTCCAGACCGCCAGTTTCTCCTCGATCAGCGTTTTTACCGAATCAATTTCGGGCATGGATTGTTGTAGCCGATTATTATTCAAATACAGCAAATCAAGTTCATTGTCAATCGAACTGACCTGGGACTTATATGGCTCGAGAAACTTTTCATCGTGAGTCAGGGTAAATAGCCTAACGCTGTTCTCGGCCTCTGCTAAATTTGAACGAATTTCTTTCAGGTGCAGCAAATTAGCATCCGGGCGCAACCCACTGTGCAACGTGTCGGCCATGTAAGTCAGGCTTCGGTATGAAAAATATCCGGCTGCCAGCACGATCAGGACCGTCACAACTTCCAGAAAGGCAATTTTTATTTCGAGCGGAATCCGTCTCATAACCCGGTTCGATTTATGATAACGGTTGTAAAGTTAAAACATTCGAAGAAAGAAAAGTCCGCCAGACAATCCAGGGTGAACTGATCGCGGCAGACTTTCCGAAAACAACATTGCAAAAAGTAGTCATGGCATTGAAGTAACTTAACGAATGGTATAACGAATGGTCAGTCCGACATCGTCGCCCCGAGAACCTACATCGTTTATCAGGTTAAACATGGGTTTCCAGTCGAGCGAAATGGAAAACGGGATTTCATTGAACGTATATTCCAGCCCGATCATTCCATCAAGGCCAAAGGCTGCATAGTCGCCATGACCGTCGTACCATGGATGATGGACATAGTCTGAGTCCCACCAGGCAAAATGCCCGCCAGCGCCATACATAAACTTCAGATTGTGAGCATCAAATGCTTCCTGGTGGCGTTCATACAATCCAGTAAGCATGTACCCATGCCATCGTGCCGACAACATTCCTTCGATTGCTGACTCCCTGGAAACAAAATGTTTCACAGAAACTCCGGTAAACGGGCTGAAACGAAACCCAATGCCTGTATCGTAATCCTGTGCTTTGGATTGAAGCGAGATCACCATTAGGGCAAGAAAAAAAAGAAGTAGGGTCTTTTTCATAGTTGCAAATTTTTATCCGGTTTTTTCTTTTGCAAGGAGCGTACCAATTTAACCAACGCTCTTACATAAACAGCAAAATACAAATATACAAAGCATTACAAACAACAACCCGAGCATCAAACTATTTACCCTGAATCAAAAAGAAATTATAATTTTCAATTTGAGACAAGCCGCCCCTTTCAAGCAAACAGTCTCTTCTGATAAAATTTTACAAGAAGTCCCCGGAGTTTTTGATTATGGTTCATCCTACTAATGCGTACCTGGCATTATGAAGGTCCAATATTTTTAGGTTGAAATATTCTATATCACGGTACCCGTACGCTTTTCTTTTCAGGACTTTTATTTTGTTATTCATGCCCTCCAGTGGTCCTGTCGAT
>JAJUGZ010000113.1 GCA_029265715.1 Bacteroidota bacterium | reverse complement strand
TGATTATAAATATATTCTTTGCGGCGATACTTTTTTTGAGTGCTGGAAGGATTGATTACCATCAGGGATGGATTTTTTTGACAGTAAACATTTTGACAACTTTCATGAATGTTTTTTCAATCAGGAAAAATAGTGATTTATTAAATGAACGTTCAAAAGTAGGAGAGGGTATTAAGTCATGGGATAAGTTATTATTGGGATTATCGGCGGGGATTTATTTGATAATGATTGTAATAGCAGGGTTAGATTCGGGCAGATTCTTGTGGTCTGGCAGATTTAGTTGGATAACATGTATTTCTGGTGTTACAGTTTTGCTAATAGGACAAATTATTTTTTTAACCGCAAGGAGCCAAAATAATTTCTTTTCGAGCGTAGTTAGGATACAAAAAGAAAGAGGACACATCGTTTGTGACACGGGTTTGTATAAAATAATCCGGCATCCTGGATATTTAGGAATGATTCTTTCATTAATTGCGATACCATTAATAACAACTTCATTTTGGAGCATTATACCGACAGTAATAGCTGTTATTCTCTTGTTGATACGGACCTCACTTGAGGACAAGACCTTAAAAGCTGAATTAGAAGGATATGATGAATACTCAAAGAAAACACGATATAAACTGATGCCTTTAATATGGTGAGAAAAACAAAAAACGACAGTCAATAATAAAGGGAATGTGGTCAAAAATAGTTGGTGATTATATCCTGCGGCTTAGCCTCTGGGGTTTGCTATGGGGGCAGTTGGGCAAAATGAACGACCGATACGATCAGCCCGAAACCAATATTTCCCTACAAGCTGTCATTCAGGCCTTTCTTATAAACTTCCAGCGCACGGTTTCGGGCAAAAGCATGATCGACTAAGGGGCGTGGATACGAAAAGGAGCCAAACTCTGGGACCCATCGGCAAATGTATTTCAAATCGGGATCGAACTTTTGGGTTTGCAGATCAGGATTGAAAACCCGGAAGTAGGGGGCGGCATCGCAACCCGAACCCGAAGCCCATTGCCAGCCTCCGTTGTTGGCCGCCAGATCAAAGTCGTGCAACTTTTGGGCAAAGTAAGCTTCGCCCCAGCGCCAGTCGATCAGCAGATGCTTGGTTAAAAAACTGGCCACCACCATACGGACACGGTTGTGCATGTACCCGGTTTGGTTTAGTTCGCGCATGCCGGCATCGACCAGTGGAAAGCCGGTTTCTCCGTTGCACCAGCGGACGAATTCAGCTTCGTTGTTGCGCCATTCAATTTTATCGTAAGCCGGCTTAAATGCGTTGTGTTCCACTTGCGGAAAATGCCACAAGATATCCATGTAGAAGTTTCGCCAGATGAGTTCGTTCAAAAACGTTTCGGAATGTTGCAGCGCCTGTACGGTTAAACGGCGAATGGAAATAGTTCCAAAGCGGAGGTGAATGCTCAGTTTCGAAGTTCCGTTCAGGGCCGGGAAGTCGCGCGTTTGCTGGTAATTCCGCAGCAATTCCGGATCGACTGTTTGCTTTGGGAACGTAACTTTCATGGGTTTGTAACCTATTTCGTCCAAGGCGGGGAGCCGTGTTGGAGCCATCGGGAGAATCCGGGTCAGGAGACCTTCGCTGTCGTAATGACGAATGGGGTTTTGCGCCAGTTTGTTTTTCCAGGCTTTGCTGTACGGGGTGAAAACCGTGTATGGGTTTCCGTCAGATTTGACAATTTCGTTGTGATGAAAGATCACTTGGTCTTTAAACAAATGGAGCCCGATACCTTTCTGTTGAAGCAATTCCCCGATTTTTCGGTCACGTGCGATGGCCTGTGGTTCGTAATCGGTATTGGCATACACCGCATGAACCGGGAATTGTTGTATTAATCGTGCAAAAGCCTCTTCCGGGGTAGCAAAAAATACCATCAGGTCGCGGCCTGTTTGGTTGAGTTTTCGCTTCATTTCAGAAACAGTCTGGTGGATGAAGGTCAGGCGTGCATCGTCGGGGGCCGGAAATTGGGTGAGTATCATTTTGTCGAACAGGAAGACCGGCACAACTGGCAGTCCGCTGTTGAGCGCGTTAAAAAGTCCGCAGTTATCGTTGAAACGCAGGTCGCGCCTGAACCAAAAGATGTTTACTTGTTGCATTTTTACGGTTATTTAAGCGCCATGCGCTGCATGGGCGGCACGCACACGGTCAATATTCCGGCATATTTGAACGGCCTGGGAAACGATTTCTGATGATGGATTTTTTGAGAAGGCCCTGATCTTTTGCCGCGCCATTTTTCGGATAAACCGGTCGGGGAAAATGCGGTGCAACAAATTGGCTTTTGCCGCCATGATGCACAGAACCGATTTCTGCTCATCTGGGAAACCCGGGTTTAACAAGGCTTCCTCAATTTCGCCAACGATTTTTCGGACGGCTTCCCGGTCAGACAAAAAAACCTTCTGCCAATGAAAGAACAAAAAACTGCGCGGTTCGGTCCGGATCATATTTTTTTTGACCAACTGGTTGCGGAAAATGCGCCGGGTCCGGACTCCCCGGACACGAAACCGGTCGAGCCACCTGAAAAGGCGCTGGTCATTTCGTGCTTCCCGTAAAAACGCCAGGTAATACTCTTCGACCGGGTCTTCCGAATAGCCTGCTTCCTTCAGGTGCAGGCGGTTGTTTGTCAGCGAAAGGATATTGCGTCGGGCAAACTCCAGAAACATCCCTCCGGAGAGAATCATGCTCAGGTTGCTGGATGCCCTGAAAAGAATGCCACCTCTTTCAGGATTTACCGAAAGGCAGTAAATTTTCTCGCTTAAATTCAATGATCGTTGCATTTTGCCGGACGTGTTTTTTTCAGTTCTTTTATAATTTGTAAAGTTATCCGGATAAAATTATAAAATGATACATCCTGAAGGATTTCGTTCCGGCACTTAACCGGTTAAGAAACAGGTTTTTCAGGAAACAACTGTGAGAAATATGAAACGAGGATTTGCAAGCGACAATAATTCAGGAGTTCATCCTTTGATTTTGCAGGCGATTGAAAAAGCCAACGTGGGGCATGCCGTTGGATATGGCGGAGATCAGATAACCGGGCAGGCCGTTGCCCGTTTTAGGGCCGAGTTTGGCGATGATACCGATGTGTATTTCGTGTTTAACGGGACCGGCGCCAATGTGCTGGGATTATCGACGGTAACCCGCCCGTTTAATTCGATAATCTGTGCCGAAACAGCCCACATTCAGGTAGACGAATGCGGCGCACCCGAGAAATTGACGGGCTGCAAACTGCTGCCCGTTCCGGTTGTCGGGGGAAAAATTACGCCGGAAGGGATTGCTCAATACCTGCATGGTTTTGATTTTGAACATCACGCGCAGCCGGGCGTGATTTCCATATCGCAGGTCACCGAAATGGGCACGCTTTATACGGTTGAGGAAATCCGCGCCATCGCCGATCTGGCTCATCGTCATGGCATGTTCCTGCACATGGACGGCGCCCGTCTGGCCAACGCGGCAGTGGCGCTCGATTTGCCTTTCCGGGCATTTACCCGCGATGCCGGGGTCGATGTTTTGTCGTTTGGCGGGACCAAAAACGGGCTGATGCTGGGCGAAGCGGTTTTGTTTTTCAATCCGGAGTTGTCGAAGAATGCCAAATACATCCGGAAGCAAAGCATGCAACTGTATTCAAAAATGCGCTTCGTGAGCTGTCAGTTTCTGGCCTATTTTGAGGATGGGCTCTGGAAAAAGAATGCCGAACATGCGAACCGGATGGCCAAACTGCTCGAAACGGAAGTTCGCCGGGTTGCGGGGATACAGCTGACACAACCCGTGCAGGCCAATGGGGTTTTTGCTATTGTTCCTCCGGCTGTTATTCCGAAATTGCAGGAAGAATATTTCTTTTACATGTGGGACGAGTCGAAGTCGGAGGTCCGCTGGATGACCTCGTTTGACACCACCGAAGAAGATATTCACGGCTTTGTGGCCCTGCTGAAAAAACTGATGGCCGCCAATTAACCAATCAAACGATGCCAATCTTTCGTTATTATCCCAATCACTCGACCGGAGACCCGGAACTGGAAAAGAAAGTTTTCCGGTATAGCCTGCTCTTTCCGTCGTTGATTGTGTTTATAATTTGGCTGGTCAAGCTTACCGAAACAACGTTTGGGCTCGATTTGAGCACGTATGGCATATTTCCGCTTCGGTTATCCGGACTGGTTGGGATCCTGGCTTCCCCATTGATTCACGGAAGCTATGAACATCTTTTTGCCAATTCGGTTCCGCTTTTTATCCTCACGTTTGCACTGACCTATTTCTACCGGGGTCTGGCATACCGTATTTTTTTCCTGATTTACTTCATATCCGGAATCTGTGTCTGGCTGGGCGGAAGGGAGTCGTATCATATCGGGGCCAGCGGCGTGGTTTATGGGTTGGCTTCGTTTCTCTTTTTTAGCGGCGTTCTGCGGAGCGACCTGAAGCTGCTGACAATTTCAATCATTGTGGTTTTTCTCTATGGCAGTATGTTCTGGGGGATTTTCCCCTTCAAACCCGATATCTCGTGGGAAAGTCATTTGTGGGGAGCCATATCCGGACTGGTGCTGGCAGCCTGGTTCCGCCATCAGGGGCCCAGGCGGCCACCTGTACCGTGGGAAGATGAACCGGACGACCTTCCGGAAGAAAATCAGGAGGATTTTTCGGGTGATATCCAATCTGAAGAAAATGTAAAATCTGAAAAGATTTGATGCGGCCCCTTATGGATTCGGGAAAAAAGCCTAAATTTGCGCTCCCATATTTTAACTGGTTCTAAGACAATGATTAGCAGAAGAATAATTCGTGTCAAGGTATTGCAAATTTTATATGCGTTCTATACATCACCTGACCACTCGGTAAACAACACAGAAAAAGAACTCTTTTTCAGTTTACAGAAAACATACGACCTGTACCACTACATGCTGGCCCTGGTTGTCGAGATTGAAAAGTTTGCCGAAGCACGGATCGAACTCCGGAGAAATAAGCATCGCCCGACTTACGAGGATTTGCACCCGAACACCAAATTTGTTGATAATCTGCTGATCCACCAGTTAAAACACAATCAATCGCTGAATAAGTACCTCGAGAATGCCAAATTAACCTGGGCAACCGAGCCGGAATTGATCCGGAAAATGTACACGGCTTTATTGGAGCAGGATTTTTTCACCCAGTATATGAACTCGCCGGAACGTAGTTTCGAAGAAGACCGCAAACTGGTTGAAAACATCTATAAAATTTTGGTTCCGCAGTTCGAAGATATCGAAGGCATTCTGGAAGAACTGAGCATCTACTGGAACGATGACCTCGAATTTGTATTGAGCATGGTTCAGAAAACCTTCAAAAAATTCAGGGAACAAAACGGGGATAACCAAGCGTTGTTGCCTATGTTTAAGGATGATGAAGACCGCCAGTTTGCCAAAGATTTATACCGGAAAGCGGTTGTCAATCACGATGACAATGTGAAACTGATCCAGCAGCACACCATGAACTGGGATGTTGAGCGCATTGCTTTTATCGACAACCTGATCATGGAACTGGCCCTGACCGAATTCCTATATTTTCCGTCGATACCCACTAAAGTTTCGATGAACGAATACATCGAATTGTCGAAATATTACAGTACCGAGCGTAGCCGGAATTTTATTAACGGAATTCTGGATAAAGCATTGAAAGACTTGAAGGCAACCGATAAAATAGTGAAAGCAGGCCGTGGCCTGATTGGCGAGCTCGAAGAGTAAACAAGCGAGGCTGATAAAAAAGCTTTTTTGAATCTTAATTATTGGTATGATATGGTTCGGGTAGTTATTGCAGGGTTTATGTTGCTGATTTTATTTGCATGCGGACAATCTTCAAAAAACAATCCGGCGAAAAAGGATTCGATCCAAAGTGGTACCGTAGAATTTGTCTTTCAGGAAGAATTCCATAATTTTGGCAAACTGAAGGCTGGCGAGGTAGTTGCTTACACGTTTGTTTTTAAGAATACAGGCACCGGCACCTTGTTGGTTACAGACGTCGATCCGGGGTGCGGGTGTATCGAGGTGAACATTGCTGAAAAACAAATAGAGCCCGGAGACCAGGGCCAGATTGAAATTGTTTACAACAGCGCCGGCGAAGTGGGGAAAAACGTTAAGCCCGTAACAATAACTTTTAACGGTGGAAGAGAGAAGGTTAATCTGGTTATTCAGGCCGAAGTTGAAAATGAAATGATAAAATTGTATAGTTAAAAATTAATACCGAATTACCATGAATTATTTATTAATGGCACAACCAGCCGCACAGGGACAGCAAAATCCGCTAATGGGATTTCTTCCGCTGATCCTGATTATTGTGGTGTTTTATTTCTTTATGATCCGTCCGCAGATGAAACGACAGAAGGAACTGAAAGCGTTCCGTGAAAGTCTGGCTAAAGGCGATAAAGTTGTAACAACCGGAGGTATTTACGGCAAAATCGTTGAGGTAAAAGACAATTATGTTTTGCTCGAAGTTGACGACAATGTAAAAATTCGCGTCGATAAAGCTGCGGTGATTAAAGATATGTCTGATGTCCAGACGCAAAAATAAGGACCAACAGTTGTTAGAATACAGAAGGGCAGGCGTTGAGTCAGCCCTTTTTTTTATATACCTTTGGTTTTGTGGAAGCAAATAAGATAAATCGGTTTTGGAGTTCAGTCCGGTCGTTTCTGGTTAAAAACGACAAGAAAGTGGGTATTTACCTGATCTGTGTCTTCATTTCAACGGCGTTTTGGTTTCTGAACGCACTAAACAAAAACTATTCAATCGATTTGGCTTTCCCGGTTGAATACATCAACCTGCCCACCAATAAAGCGTTGGTTAACGATCCGCCCGATAAATTTCTGCTGCATGTAAATGCCCATGGTTTTACCTTGTTGCGTTACAAACTCAGCGCTGCATTTGCACCTTTGGTTTTCGATGTAAACGAATATACCGACAATCTGATGCAGAAAACCGAGCGTTCGGAGTTTGCCATTCCGACGCGGCAATTTGTCGGGCGCCTGGCCCAGCAACTGGGCGATGAAATCGAAGTTGTTATGGTTAGCCCGGATACCCTGAAGTTTAAATTCGACCAGATGGTTTCTCGCAGCATCCGGGTAAAGCCCGATGTGAAAATTACCCTGAAACAGCAATACCTGATTTCAGGATCTATCCAGACAAAACCAGAGTATGTGAAAGTTTTTGGGCCGCTGACGATCCTCGACACCTTACGTTTTGTCCAGACACAGCCTCGACAGTACGAGATGGCCAGCAGCCAGATCAATGAGAAAATTGCAATACAGCCAATCGGCAGGCTTCGTTTTGAACCTTCGGAAGTTGAAATGACCATCCCGGTCGAAGAATTTACTGAGTCGCATTTAACGGTCCCGGTCTATTTAAAAGATTGTCCGGACAGCCTGTTGGTAAAGCTTTTCCCGGGGGCAGTCGACCTGACTTTTACCGTTGGACTTAGCCATTTTTCGGAAGTCGGGCCCCAAGACTTTAAATTGGTGGTCGACTGCAACGAAATTAAAGAACATAAAACCCGCCTGAGAGTTTCGGTCGAAAGTGCACCAACGCTGGTTGGCAGCCTGAAAATATCGCCTGAAGAACTGGAATATCTGATCGAGAAGAAATAACTATGCTGAAAGTAGGAATAACGGGAGGAATAGGAAGCGGAAAATCGACCATTTGCCGGATATTTGAAATGCTGGGAGTCCCGGTTTTTCAGGCCGACCAGGAAGCGAAGCACCTAATGGACACTGATCCGGAGTTGCGTGGAAAAATTCGTTCAATTTTCGGGGACGACATTTACCTGTCCAATCAGGCGCTTGACCGAAAAAAACTTGCGGCAATTGTGTTTAATCAGCCACATTTGCTGCAACAATTAAACGAACTGGTACATCCGGCCGTACGGGAATATTTTTCCGGCTGGTGCCAAACCCAAACAGCCCCCTATGTGTTGCATGAAGCAGCAATTCTGTTCGAAAGCGGATTGGCAAAACTGATGGATGTAAATGTGTTGGTCACGGCTCCGGAAGATATCCGGATTGCACGGGTCGTTGCCCGGGATAAGGTTTCCGGAGAAGAAGTGAAAGCCCGAATCAGGAACCAGATGCCGGAAGACGAAAAACGGAACCTGGCTGATTATATAATTGAAAACGATGACAGAAAACTGGTAATTCCCCAGGTATTGGAATTGGATAAAAAACTTAGAGCACATGACTAAATTTGGGAAATGGATAGCAGGTGGCCTTGGTTGGGCATTTTTTGGTCCACTGGGCGGAATATTGGGATTTGTGGTTGGATCGATGTTCGATAACGAAAATCAGTTTCAGCCGGGAAGTGGCGGAGGCTACCAACCGGGCCAGCCAACAACAACTGGCGGATATGTAATGAGTTTGCTGGTGTTGGTGGCCGCGGTGATGAAAGCCGATGGCCGCGTGATGAAATCGGAACTCGATTATATTAAACAGTACTTTTCACGTGCATTTGGGGTTTCGGCTGCCGCCGAGGCCATCCGCATGCTGCGCGATTTGCTGAACCAGCAAATTCCGGTGGCCGACGTTTGCCGTCAGATTGAGAAGAACATGGATTACGCTTCGCGCTTGCAGTTGCTGCATTTCCTGTTTGGCATCTCGGCAGCCGATGGGCAGGTACACCCCAACGAACAACAGCTGATTGGGCACATGGCCCAAAGCATGGGTATCAGCGACAAAGATTTCCAGTCGATCAAATCGATGTTTGTGGCCGATACAGATGCCGCCTATAAAATTCTGGAAATTGACCCGACTGCAACCGATGAAGAAGTGAAAAAAGCCTACCGCCAGATGGCAATGAAATACCATCCGGATAAAGTAAGCTACCTGGGCGATGATTTTCAGCAGGCCGCCAAGGAGAAATTCCAAAAAGTAAACGAAGCCTACGAAACCATCCGCAAACAGCGCGAGTCGGAAAAAGTGACCGTCTGATCTGGAAAAAATCACGGCATGAAACGCCGGGAGTTTGTACAAAAACAGGCTTCCGGCGTTTTTACTTTCATCAGGGCAGATTACCTTGCCAAACATGGCTGGTTTTGCAACTACCCGAATTGCCGGTCCGTATATAACTTAAAGTTAACTACTATAGCTGGAGTATCAGCGCATGCGGGCTTTGGAAATTCAGGATGCTAAATTGTTGGGCTATGCGTGGTTTAGGCGAAAAAGAACTCATTGGCATATTCCTGACCGAGCTACCAGCCAGTCAATACATGCAAAACCGGTTCTTTGAATCAGATGCCGAAGTTTTGTCCGGCGGAAGCGGGCAACTGCTTTTTACCACCGATGAATTTTCCGATGAAGATTTTTTCCGGACCGATAATCCGTTTAAACTGGGATATAACCTGGCTGTGGCCACAATCAGCGATATTCTGGCCGTTGGAGGAACACCTTATGCTTACGCGCATACGGTTAAAGTCTCAACGCGCTGGGACCGCGAGTATGTTACCCAAATGGCCAAGGGTATTGCAACAGTCCTGAAAAAATGCGGTATTGGTTTGATGGGCGGCGACCTGGGCATTGCCACACAATGGGGTTATACCGGGATTTGCCTGGGCTATGCCGACCATCCGCTTTCGCGGATAGGCGCTTCGCCGTACGATAAAATCTACATCACGGGTATGATTGGCGGAGGAAACATCGAAGCCGCTTTTTCGTTCTACGAACAAGGGCAGTTGCTGCGGACTGGCGCCCGTTTTCTGAAAAACTATTTTTCGCTCCGCACCAAAGAGTCGAAGCTGATCCGCGATTGGGCTACCTGCTGCATCGACACCAGCGATGGCGTTTTGATTGCTTTAAACACACTGTCGCGCCTGAATGGGCTGGGGTATACCGTACAAAACTTGCCCTATCATTATGCTACGACCATGCTTTGCCGTCTGCTCCGGATACCGAAGGAATTGTTCTTTATGGGCGAATGTGGCGAGTACGAGTTGCTCTTTGCCATTAGTCCTGAAGACGAACAAGACTTCCTGGAAGAAGCTCAGGAGCTGAACCTGAAATTTTCCCTGATCGGCGAATTTGTGCCCGACGATGATCGGTTGCTTGTAGAGAACGACAAAGTATTAAATCTGGCCGAATGTGATTGCTCTGCACGTGATTTCCCGTCGAAAAAAGACTATTTGAATAAGCTGCTCGGGTTTTTAGGACATGGACCACTCAAAGTATAACCGGATCTTTCTAACGGGGGCTACCGGTTTTATTGGCAGTCATCTGGCAGAATATTTCTCCCGAAAAGGTTATCAGGTGATTTGCGGGGTTCAGCATACAAGTGATATTACATTTCTGAGAAATTTACCTGTAAAGATCGTTTATGCCGACGTAACTAATTTTAGTGAACTGGTAAGCGTGACCAAAGGAGTCGATGCCGTTGTTCATGCGGCTGGTAAAGTAACCGACTGGGGACGTTGGAACGATTTTCACGAGATCAATGTGAACGGGACCCGTAATGTGCTGATGGCTTGTTTGGCGAACGGCGTTAAACGGGTCATTGTCACCGGATCGGTTTCCTGCTATGGCGAAGAAAATTCTGACATTCCGAAGGATGAGCAATCAATGTTTAAGCCACATTATCCGTATTTCATGGGGAAGATATGGCCATCGGGAATGAATTATTACCGCGAAAGCAAGGCAATGGCTATTATCGAGGCCGAAAAACTGGCTGCAAAATACGGGGCGAACCTTATTGTGATCCATCCTGTTTGGGTGTATGGTGAGCGCGAGTTTTCGTCCGGGTTTTACGAATACATGAAGTTTGCGAAATCGTGGGTCCCTTTTGGTCCCGGGTGCAGAAAAAATAAATTTCATGTGGTTTATGTGCGCGATCTGTGTGAGGCATACGAGTTGGCCCTCCGGAAAGCTCCGGATGGTTTTCATTCGTACATCATCGGAAACCCGCAGGTAAACTTTCAGGATGAAATATTCCGGATGATTTGTCGGGAGATGGGTGTGCGCAAACCTTGGAATTTGCCTAAGGCTCTTATCTGGCCGGTTGGTTTGCTGGCCGAAGTAATGGCCTGTTTGTTTGGAGCAAGGCATGCTCCGTTTCTGTCCCGGGCCCGGGTCAACCTGTTTTACGATTCTATTCAATTCAGCACGAAAAAAACTGAGAAAGAGCTTGCATTTTATCCCCGTTATTCGCTGGAAGAGGGCATAAAAAATACGGTGAGGTGGTATAAAGAGAATGGGCTAATCTGATCGTTATGGAACAGGCAATTTTTCTGACCGGAACACAAAAACAACTGGAAAACATCCGGATAAAGCTGAGGGTTCTGGCCCATTATAAACTTCAGTTATTCCGGGGGAAAATAAAGCTCAGGCATTTTCTCCGGATATTGAAACGCTTGCTTTACTTCCTCTCGAAAATGAAAGAGAATAAGTATGTAAAAATTGGGCGGCTAACCAAAGTGAACCTGTATGTGCCGTTCTTTCCGACCAAAGCATTCTTTACTGCTACCGACAAAGTAACTGTTTTTGGAGAGAAAATGCCGGCTGTATCGGTTCTGCTATCGGTCACATCGGCCTGTCGTTTCAATTGCCAACACTGTTATCAGAAATACGACAAAGGGAAAGATGTAGATATTCAGGTGCTGGAAGATGTTGTCCGTCGCTTGCAGAATAAAGGTATTGCTTTCTTCAATATAGAAGGAGGTGAACCGTTTCTGGTGTTCGATCGTCTGGCCCGCATTTGCGACGCGATCGACGATCGTTCGGAAATCCTGATCAACTCTACCGGTTACGGAATGACTCCCGAGCGGCTGCAGAGGCTCCGGAAAAACAAGAACGTGATGGGCGTGATGTTTTCATTGCATACCGATTCGCCCGAAAAACTGAATGCATTTATGGGCAGCGACGATGCTTGGTTATCGATGGCAAGCGGAGTCCGCATGTGCCACGAAGGGGGTATTCCGGTTATGTTCAACACCTGTTTGCTTCCTCAGGGTTTTCGAGACGGAACATTTGAACGGATTCTCGATTGGCAGAAAGATTTCGGGGCCTGCTTAGTACAGCTGATCAAACCCAAGAATGCCGGAGGCTGGCTTCATGGGAATATCGAGCAGTTTACTCCCGAAGACGTTGCGTTGGTAAAAGAAAAAGTGAACCGCTATAATCACGCGAAAACGTATCGCAAATATCCGTTTGTGTATTGCATGTTGATGGAAGAAGAACCGGGCATGTTTGGTTGCACGGCCGGTGGGACCGACCGGTTTTACATCAATGCCAAAGGCGATTTGCAGCCTTGCGAGTTTCTGAATTTTTCGTTTGGGAACATCGTTACGGATGATTTCGACACGATTTACAACCGGATGAGGTCGGTTTTTGAAAAGCCGGGGCAGTGCCTGCTTTGCGAGAAGTATTCGTCGGATATATTCTGGACGTACGAGCAATCGGGTTCAACCGTTCTACCACTTGCACCAAAACAAGCCGAAACAATCTATAAATACTGGGACCGGGGTGAGCCGACAGCGTTTTACGAGAAGCTGGAAAGGCTGTGATAAAAAGCAAGTCAAAAAAGGTGAAAGGATTAAAGGCAGAACCAAATTGCAACGGTGGGAGAATACAAATGAGAAACAAGAAACCATGAAATAACCATAAGTGTCCAAGCTCATACCAACCGAGAATGTACAAATGGCTATTCCATCTCGTTGAGAAATTAGTTTAAAAAGTAGAAGTTGATACGAAGATTGCAAAAACAACGTTGAAAATTTATACAGATGAACGAACATGCCACGGTAACAAAATTTATGGTGGTGGCACCAAAGGCCATGTAAATATTATTAGAGAAGCTAATTTTCATGGCATGGAGTTATATAAGTATACGCATGAATTTCAATATTTTAACAACAATATTTACTTATGAATAAAATATAAAATGGCTTGTTCAATACTCCGTTAAATTTTAAGCGGCAATAGTGCCGAAATATATAAGTTCTTTGACAATATCTTGATTTTTTAGTTTGTTTGGGTTTACAGCGAACACGCCAATAAATCGTTCGATGAGTAACATATTGTGGTACAATG
>JAJUGZ010000029.1 GCA_029265715.1 Bacteroidota bacterium | reverse complement strand
GCGCGACCGACAATTGCAGCAGTGCGGGCAACATTACCATCGCAGCCGATCAGGCCGGCCCGTTTGGTGTCGGCACGCATACGGTAGTCTGGACAGCCACCGACCAGGCCGGCAACAGCGCGAGCTGCTCAAAGACCTTCATGGTGGTTGATGACATCGATCCGGTGATTGTTGCGTGTGCCAGCAGCCAAACAATTTCTGTCAATAACAATTGTGTGGCATCTGTTCCAACCATGACAGGAAATGTGACAGTGAGTGATAATTGTACTGCCAGTGGTTCTATTACCGTAACGCAGAATCCTGTGGCTGGAACTTTGGTTGGGATTGGTCAAACAACTGTTGTATTAACAGTAGCTGATGCATCTGGAAATACAAGCACCTGTTTTACTTCTCTGGAAGTTGTTGACACAACGCCGCCTCTTGTACAATGTAATGCTATTCAGGTTGTATTAGGCGGGAATGATCAGTATGAATTGACAGATGAAGATATTGCTTCTTTGCTTGCAGGAACATCTGACAATTGTACAGCTCAGGGAGATTTGCGAATAGAAGTTAGTCGTAGCTTGTTTAATTGTGACAATCTTGGGAATCAATCAGTGGTGGTTACAGTTTCTGACGCTGCTGGGAATGAGGCTCAATGTACTGCTACAGTCAGAGTTATTGATTCGGTACCTCCTGTTATTAGCTGCGGAAATCCTGTCGTTACAACCATTCAATCAGGAACTAACTGTGTAGGATTCGTTTCTGTTCCATCGCCGACTGTTTCTGATAATTGTGGAATTGTAAGCGTTACAAACAACCACAATGGGGGGTCAAATGCTTCAGGATCTTACTCTGTTGGGGTTACTAATGTGGTTTGGACTGTTACTGACCGAAGTGGAAATACGGCCAGGTGCACCCAGGTTGTAACATTGAAGAGTATTCCGTTGGCAGTCGATGATGTCCGGAGTATTGCGGAAGATACTCCGACCGACATCAATGTGTTAGCTAATGATATCGACTGCGATCAAAATATGGTCGCATCCACATTGGCGATTATCACCGCTCCTGCCCATGGAACTGTGACAGTTGGTTCAAATGGGGTTGTAACATACAAGCCGGGCAAGAATTACAATGGGGCAGATACATTTACATATCGAATCTGCGATGCCGACGGAAATTGCGATGAGGCTCAGGTTTCAATTACCGTAGGGCCTGTTAACGATCCGCCAATTGCGATTGATGATATAAATAACACGTTTGTTAATATTCCTGTTTCGGGGAATGTTTTAACGAACGATTATGATGTTGACGGCGACCTCTTGACAGTAACTAAATTATCTGATCCGCTTCATGGAACCGTGACGATTAATGCAGCCGGGGCATATACGTATACACCAGCTCCCGGATTTATTGGAAATGATATTTTTACCTATCGGTTAAGCGATTCGAATGGGGGCACCGATCAGGCTACTGTTTATATTGCAATTATTAACGATCATGCCACTGTTAACCAATATCCGGTGGCTAATCCGGATGCTTACAACGCACAGCTTGGAATGCCAGTGGGAGGGAACCTGCTTGTCAATGATTATGACCCGGATGGCGATTTGTTGACCATTAGTACGACTCCGGTGACCAATCCTTCATCGGGCAGTCTGACCATTAACCCGGATGGAACGTTCAGTTATGTTCCGGCGCCTGGATTTACCGGTCAGTTATCCTTCCGGTATAAAATCTGCGACAACGGAACGCCTTCTCTTTGTAGTGAAGCCGATGTGATTTTGCTATACAGCGAGAGCCAAAATCCGAACATAACAGTTAGTGTTGACGATGCATTCTATACCAAGATTAATAACGCGTTGAATAATGACGTGTCGATCAACGATTATGACCCGGAAGGAGATAACACAACGTTTGCGCTGATCACAGAGCCTGCGCATGGAAGTTTGACATTCAATTCGGATGGTACATTTAACTATGTTCCTGTACTGGATTACATTGGCCCCGATCAATTTATCTATACCGTTTGTGATGACGGGGAGCCAATTGCATGCAGTGCATCAACAGTATACATTAATGTGTCGGAGGTTAACCATGCACCTGTTGCTGTTGATGATTTCCTGATCAGGGATCAGGCTTCGGTTAACATCCTTTCAAATGATTATGATCCGGATGGCGATCAGATTATTCTGAAAACAACTCCGCTTTCGGGTCCTTACCATGGAACGATTGTTTTGCATGCGGATGGTACTTTCGTATATACGCCGGAACCATTCTATTTTGGGCTTGATTCGTTTACGTATGAGATCTGTGATAATGCGTTAGTCCCGCTTTGCGATCAGGCAACTGTGATTTTGACCCTTGACTCAGATCACGATGGCGTTGATAATACCGTTGATGTGGATGATGATAATGACGGAATCCTGGATGTTGATGAAGGCGATTTGCTGACTGATACCGATGGCGATGGAATTCCGGATAGTCTGGATATTGATTCAGACAATGATGGAATTGTTGACAATATCGAAAGCCAGGGTGACCAAACCTATATTGCCCCGCTTGGACGGGATAGCGATGGCGATGGCTGGGACGATGCCTATGATCCGGATAGTTCGGGGACTCCGATCGTACTCGTTGATTCGGATAAGGATGGAATACCCGATTATCTGGATACAGATTCTGATAATGATGGGATTTCGGATGCCCTTGAAACACATGATTTCAACCACGATGGTGTTGCCGATGTGGTTCCAACAGGCTCCGATAGTGATGGCGATGGTCTGGATGATGCATATGATACTAATAACTTGTCTGGTAATTATTTAAATAATCCACTTGGCGCAAATGCCCAACTGATCAACTCTGACGGTGATATTGTAAGGAACTGGCGAGACCAGGATTCGGATAATGACGGAATTGTGGATGGTATTGAAATGTTGGGAAATGCAGATATCGACAAGGATGGATTTGCTAATTATCTGGACATTGATTCGGATGGTGATGGTATTCCGGACAATGTTGAAAGTCAACGCACCATCGGGTATATTCCTCCAAGCGGAAAGGATACCGACGGCGATGGTCTGGATGATGCTTACGATCCGGATAATTCCGGAACTCCAATTGTCCTTGTTGACTCGGATCGCGATGGGGTATATGATTTCTTTGACGAAGATTCGGATAACGACAGCATCCCCGATTCGGTAGAAGCATTTGATGCCAACAAAGACGGGATAGCCGATATCTTGCCGGTTGGTAAAGATTCGGATGGCGATGGTTTGGATGATGCGTATGATACGGTTGACAACCGGGGTACCCATGTCGGGAATTCGATTGGTTCGAGAGCACAAAACCTGAATTCGGATAACGACCGCTTGCCAAACTATAGGGACATTGATGATGACAATGATGGAATCCTGACTAAAACGGAAGCCGATAATTCCGGAGATTCGGATGGCGATGGAATTGTTGATTACCTGGACATCGATTCGGATGACGATGGAATCCCGGATATGTACGAGGGGCAGGCCGAAGTCCCACGATATATTGTGGCAACTGGAATTGACTCGGATAATGATGGGTTAGACAATGCCTTTGATCCCGATTCCGGGGGAACATTGCTGGGAAATATCGATACAGATAAAGATGGTATTCCGGATTACCTGGATGAAGATAGCGATGGAGACGGGGTTCCGGACCTGACTGAAGGGCAGGATGCGAACAGCGATGGGAAACCCGATCATCCGTTTGCCCTGACCGATGCGGATAACGACGGATTGAATGACGCCAATGATAATGTTAATGGAACCGGACTTGCCGGGAATGAAGTTGGCTCCAATATCTCATTGCAGGACTTGGATAACGATGGGATCAGGAATTATCGGGACAACGATGATGATGGCGATGGCGTTTTGACCTATGAGCCAATCTGGGGCGACGTTGATGACGATTGTAATTACAATGGCATCCCCAATTATCTCGATCCGGAATCGTGTGATTTGTTGATTCCAAATGCATTCTCTCCGAATGGCGACGGAAATAATGATTATTTGAGAATCCGGGGGATCTATCAATATCCGGATGCCCGTATCGAGGTATACAACCGCTGGGGTGCAAAAGTGTTCGAGAAAGACCATTATGGGAATATCCCGATGTATGGAGACCCGGATGCCTGGTGGGACGGACGGACCAATGTAAACGGTGTAGGAGGGAAAGGCAAACTCCTTCCAGCCGGGACTTATTTCGTGATATTAAAGCTCGATGGCTCGAATATTCATAAAGGTATTGTATATATTAACCGGTAAAAACCACTTGAGATGAAGACTTTAAAAACTATCGCAACGTGTATTGTAAGCTTATTTCTGGTGGTTGTTTCCGTCAGAAGCGCTTATTCGCAGCAAGATCCTATGTACAGTCAGTACATGTTTAATATCCAGTCGTACAACCCGGCCTATGCCGGTACCTGGGAAAGTATCGGGATTATGGCGTTGGGGCGGCAACAGTGGGTCGGGTTCAATCAGGCCCCTGATACATATACGTTTACAATCCAGGCTCCATTGAGAAGTAAGAATGTCGGGTTGGGGCTCACTGTCATTCAGGATGATATCGGTTTCGAAAAGCGTTTCGGTTTATTTGGCGATTATTCCTATCGTTTAAAAATGAAAGAAGGAGTTTATTTGCGTTTAGGAGTAAAAGCCGGTATAACTAATTACTCAAACAATTTGATGAAGTATACGACATATCCTGATCTGGACCCTTCGTTTAATGATATCATTGATCAGAAGTATATGCCCAATTTTGGTATTGGCGCCTTTTTATCATCCGATCGGTATTATCTGGGGTTATCGGTCCCAAAAATTCTGAAAAATGATTTTGAACTTGGGGCGACAGATTATAAAACAGAATATGCAATCCGTCACTTTTTCCTGATAGGGGGATATGTATTTGATATGAGCAAGGTTGTTAAATTTAAGCCTTCATTCAACCTGCGTGCGGTTACGGCATCGCCGGTTGTTGCCGATATCAATGCCAGTTTCCTGTTTGCCGACCGGCTTTGGGTTGGCGCAGTGGGACGGACCGAAGGATCGTTTGGGGCGAACATGCAGATCATCATTAACCGGAAACTTCGGGTTGGGTATGCTTATGACATTCATACCTCCAAACTGGGTTCTTATCAGAACGGGACACATGAGATCATGGTTTCGTACGAACTGAATTTCCTGAGTACTAAGGTTACTTCTCCACGTTATTTCTGAACCTGATAAATATATATGCTATGAAACGAGCATGCTTATACCAAAACACAAAAAAGGATGAAGATTGCTACATGCGAGTTCCATCCGGCTATTTAAAAAGAAATTACTTTCGGATGAAAAAGAGCAACTTCCTATTTGTAAGCATCTTCCTGGGATGTATAATTACCGGGTTTGCACAGAACAAAACGATTTTTGAGGGTGTTAACCTGACGGTCGAGGACTTGTCGGTCAATACAGCTACAAGCGATTTTGGCCCGGCAATCATTGGCAACGAACTGCTGTTCTCCTCGTTCAACGACGAAAATCCCAAGGCCATTGGGAAAAAGAGTTTCTACGACTTGTTTTCGTCTGATCTGGATGCGAATGGCAATATTCTGAATGAGCGGAAACGCGAAATTAGCCTGATTTCAGAATACCATGAAGGCCCGTTGTCGTTCTGTGAAAAAACGGGAGAGTTGTTTTTGTCTCAATCTAATTATGAAGATCCGGAAACCCAAAATATTGTTTTTCAAAAGAAGAATATTCGGTTGGGCATCGTTGTCTACAAAAAGTCAGGAGCAGGTTGGGTTTTTTCTGAGAAATTCCCATACAACGACAAGACGTATTCGATTGCCCATCCAACCATTAGCCAGGGTGGCGATACGTTGGTTTTTACCAGTGATATGCCAGGCGGGTTTGGCGAAACCGACTTGTATATGTCGGTCCGGGAAAATGGGAAATGGTCGAAACCACAGAATTTGGGCAACAAAATCAATACGCCAGGGAAAGAAATGTTCCCTTTTTTAACTAACAATGGGATTTTGATTTTCTCTTCCGATGGTCATGGTGGAAGCGGAAAACTGGATTTGTTCCACACCGCGTTCCCCGTAAACTCGTCGGCAGCAGTAGTTAACTTTGGCAGCCCGATTAATTCCGATGCCGATGATTTCGGGTTGGTTGTCCATCCCAGCAATATGTTAGGCTATTTTGCATCGAACCGCTCAGGCGGGAAGGGCGACGACGATATTTACTGTTTGCGGGTAAACGAGTTTAAATTTGACCTGATTACCATGTCATCCTACACAAAAAAGTTCCTTCCGGAGACAAATGTGAAAATTGCTGACAGCAAAGGGAAAACTGTTTTTGAAGGAAAGACTGATGTCACAGGCCTTATCGTACCCAAATTGAAAGTTGGCGACAAATATGTGGCCAAAGCAGTGAAAGATGGTTATGCTGTTGCTCAGAAAGATATTGACTTGTCAAGCCTGGCAATAGCCGGTAGCCACAGTGAAGAGATTTATCTTGATCCGGATTTCCTGATTGAAGGTCAGGTTGTGAATATTTTGGGCGGTGCGCCCGTTCCGGATGCGCGGATTATCATTAACAGCGAGAATGCCCCGGCAGATACTTTGTTTGCTGATTTGCAGGGTGAATTCTCATACAATGTGCAACCGGGTAAAAAATATAATGTCGAGGTAGGGGCCAAAAACTTTTTTGGAACCGAAGTCGATGTTTCGACCGAAGGAATGGAGCCCGGCTCGCTGGCTTATTTGTTCGAATTGTATTCGTTGGATGCCGGTTCCCGGATTGAACTCAAGAATATTTATTACGATTATAACAAATGGGATATCCGGCCTGATGCGGCTAAAGAGCTCGACCGCTTAGTTGATGTGATGAACCAGTATCCAAACCTGGAGATAAAGCTGGAATCGCATACCGACTCCCGCGGTACGGCTGAATACAATATGGAACTTTCGGGAAAGCGGGCCCAATCATCATTCGAGTACCTGGTTGCTCATGGGATTGATGCCAAACGTATTCAATACGTTGGATTGGGCGAATCGCAGTTGGTGAACAGGTGTAGGGACGGGGTTAACTGTTCTGAAGAAGAACATGCACAGAACCGTCGTACTGTTGTCGAAATCCTGAAGTCGAAAGTTACCCAGAGCAGACGTAGCAAGGTCAACATCTTCTACTTCTAATCAGCGTGAAGAAATAAGGTATTACTCATAAACGCAAAGGAAAGCCGTGGCATATATAAATGTCGCGGCTTTCCTTTGGGGGATCTTTAGTCATTTTCATAATCAGGCTCTATGGGCATATTGGCTAAATCAATGAGCTTTATCACCCATTTAGTCTTCCGGTTCAGTATATTTGTGCTCATATTTAAATAAATGTATAACCATGAAGAGATTTTGGGTTTCCGTATTTTTCTTGGTTTCGGTATTCCTGCATGCTTATTCGCAGGTTGTTGAACCGGTAAAATGGCAGTTTGAAACAGAAAAAACGGGAGATGAGCTAACGCTTGTTTTTAAGGCAACCATCGATCAGGGATGGCATTTGTATGATACCAATCTGCCCGATGGCGGGCCTGTTCCGACTACGATCCATTATGCCGATTCCACCTTGTTCGAATTGGTTGGCGACTTGCAGAAAATCCCTGCTGCAACCACCGTCTTCGATCCAACGTTTAAAATGAACCTGTCGTACTTCAGCAATGAAGCCGTTTTCAAACAACAGATAAAACTCCGGAAAGATGCGCCATCCGGAATAACGGGGTACGTCGAATTTATGAGCTGTAACGATGAAACCTGCACGCCGCCCACCGAGGCCGAGTTTAATTTCAAGGTTCAGGAGACAACCAAAGCAACCGTAGAGTCGACCCCGACTTTAATAGACAACAAAGGGCACGAAATGAGCAATGGCCGTTTTTTGATTTTTTTCTTGTTTTCATTTTTGGCCGGGTTGGCCGCCATTCTGACCCCCTGTGTTTTCCCGATGATCCCTATGACGGTTTCATTCTTTATGAAAAGTAGCGAATCGAAACTGAAAGCCAGGATGCATGCGGTTTTCTACGGATTATCGATCATCGGAATTTATACCATCGTGGGAACCTTGGTTGCAGTTATTTTTGGTCCCGATGCTGCAAACTGGCTGAGCACGCATTGGATCCCCAACCTGTTGTTTTTTGCAATTTTCATGGTTTTTGCATTTTCGTTTTTCGGGATGTTCGAGATCGTGTTGCCAAGCTGGATGGTCAATAAATCGGATAAGCAGGTTGATAAAGGCGGTTTCCTTGGATCGTTTTTTATGGCTTTGACTTTAGTTCTTGTTTCCTTTTCATGCACCGGCCCGATTGTCGGGGCTATTCTGGTTGAGTCGGCCGGAGGACAAGTGCTGAAACCAATTGTAGGCATGCTGGGTTTCTCGCTTGCCTTTGCCTTGCCGTTTACCTTGTTTGCCTTGTTTCCGGGTTGGCTCTCCAATCTGCCCAAATCGGGAGGTTGGCTTAATTCGGTAAAAGTGGTGCTTGGTTTTCTGGAACTGGCCCTCGGGTTGAAATTCCTGAGTGTTGCCGATCAGACTTACCATTGGGGTATTCTGGACCGTGAGGTTTATCTGGCATTCTGGATTGTGATTTTTACCCTGTTGGGTTTTTATATTCTTGGAAAACTAAAATTTGCTCACGACAGTGAGGTGAAGCATGTTACGGTTCCCCGACTGATGCTTGCCATCATCACATTTTCATTCGTGGTTTATCTGCTCCCGGGCATGTTTGGGGCACCGCTCAAAGCAATCTCCGGATATTTGCCGCCTCAAACAACCCATGATTTCGATTTGCACCAGATTATCCGTGATGAAATAAAACTGAACAACACCATGGCGCCATTAACTGAAAACAGGCAGAATGAATTATGCGACAAACCAAAGTTCAGTGAGTTTTTACATCTTCCGCATGGGCTGGAAGGGTATTTTGATTACGAGCAGGGGATGGCTTGTGCCAAGGCGCAGGGGAAACCGGTTTTTATTGATTTTACCGGGCATGGCTGCGTAAATTGCCGTGAAATGGAAGCAACGGTTTGGTCCGATCCGCGTGTTTTGCAACGCCTCCGGAATGATTTTGTCGTCATTGCGTTGTATGTCGATGATAAAACTGAACTTCCGGATAGTGAGTGGGTCAAGTCGACTTATGATGGAAAGGTGAAGAAGACTTTAGGGAAAAAGTATGCTGATTTCCAGATAACAAAATATGGTGTGAATGCCCAGCCTTACTATGTGTTGTTGGACAATCAGGGCGAATTGTTGGTAAAACCGCAGGCCTATGACTTAAATCCGGATCGTTTTGTTGAGTTTCTGGACCATGCCATTGAGGAATACAAGAAACGTTAATATTTTCGGGGAAGTCATGCGTTGATGGAACGATAATTTTTATAATTTCGAGCCCTGAAACGGAGAGTTGCCGGAGTGGTCGATCGGGGCAGACTCGAAATCTGTTGTACCCTTCGGGGTACCGGGGGTTCGAATCCCTCACTCTCCGCTGGTAAAAAAGCGTAAGCCTGAGTTGTTCATATTCGGCTTGCGCTTTTTTGTTTGTTGGCCTTCCTTTTTTTTAGCGCCAGAAAAATATAGTACAGGATGGTTTATTCGGATAAATGCTGTTCTTTTGACAAATCAACTTAGCTGGTCGGTTTGAAATTGAGAAGTAGCGAAACCAATACCCTGCAGCGTATTTCTTCGGTCGAAGAGTTTGGCGTTTTTTTCAGGCAGAATTACCATTCGGCTTGTTTGGTTGCTTTGCGTTATGTAAAAGACTTTCGGTTGGCCGAAGATCTGGTTCAGGATGTTTTTGTTGCGTTTTGGGAGAAAAAAGATTCTCTGCTGATTACCGGGAACCTGAAAAATTATTTGTTTGTCGCTGTTCGTAATTATGCAATCAACAAGGTACAACGGAACAAGGAAAATACAGTTTCTCTGGCTCAGGTCCTTGTTGAGATTTCAGATAGTGAACTTCCCGGGAATTTTAACGACGAAGAGCTGGCTGCCAAAATTTCAAAAGCTATTGGTGAGTTGCCCGAAAATTGTCGGCGTATTTTCAATTTAGCCTATCAGCACAATCTGACTTATCAGCAAATTGCCGACGCTCTCAATATTTCGAAAAATACGGTTAAAACCCAGATGGGCATTGCTTACAAGCAGCTCCGGAGCAAACTTTCCGGCGTGTTGATAGCGCTGAGCTGTATTTTTCTGAAAAAATAATTCGTTTTTTTCACATTCCGCTTCACCCTCTTTATCCCGAAATGTGTCATTTGTGATAGATATGAAATTAAACGACGAACATAAATTTGAACAATTCGCTGCATTTATGCATGGCGAAGATGAGCAACGCAAGGTGGGTTCATCCGAAAATCTTGTTGCAGACAAGGATTTCCGGGGTGTTGAACAGATCTATAATCTTCGTGATAAAGTCAGACAGGTTGCACTCCTGACAGATGAGGCTAAAGCCTGGAAATCTGTTCGTAGCCGGATTAGCAAGAAATACCTGGTAAACTGGGGCGCATTTGTACGATATGCAGCAGTAGTGTTTGTCGCCATTGTTGGGACCTGGCTGCTGAAAGATTATATCCAGTCGGGAACTACATCGCCTGTTGTTCTCGATTCGGGCGATAATATCGTGGCGGTTTCATACGGATCAAAATCTACAGTTCATTTGCCCGATGGTTCAGTCGTAAAGTTGAATTCAGGCAGTACATTAATTTATCCATCAAAATTTGATAATAACAAACGGACGGTCCGGTTAGAAGGAGAAGGTTATTTTGAAGTTGAAAAAGATAAAAACCGTCCGTTTTTTGTCAATACATCGGCTATATCGATTAAGGTTCTAGGCACTGTTTTTAATGTAAAATCGTATCCTGAAGAGAATACAATTGAAGCCACGCTGGTATCAGGGGCTATTGAGATTTACGACAATAACGGGAAGGAAAACCTTTCAGGAAAGGAAAAACCATTGACCGCCTTGGTTCCGAACCAAAAGGCAAGCTTTATAAAAGCCAAATTAAATGAGACCGCCGCACCGACAGTCAACTCTGAGTTGCAATTGAAGGCAGTGGAGAATATTACAGAGAACCTTTTTGTTGAAAAGAAGGTTGACCCGGAAGTGTATACCGCCTGGAAAGATGGCGTATTGAGATTTGATAATGAGCGGTTTGCGGATATTGTTGTAAAGATGGAGAGGTGGTATGATGTCCACATTGATCTTCAAAATCCGGGACTGAGAGATGAACGGTTTTCCGGGAAATTTACTTCGGAAACCATTGAGCAGGCGTTGAAAGCATTGACATTAACCGAACCGTTTGCCTATTCGATTGAGAAAAACAGAATTACAATTTCGAAACGATAAATTAAAATGTAAATGAAAAGAGGACTTATGTGAACAAATTGAAGCTTGTGCTCAAAAAAAGAAACGGGAAATGAGGCCTAATTCACGTCCCGCTTCATAAGAGAATTCAATTTACTAAATTAAATCTTAGCAAACTTATGAAAAAACTGCAATTAATTTATGCGGGCAAGTACTTGTTTTGCCGCAAGAAAACCTTTCTGGCTATGAAACTAACCATGTTTATCTTGCTGATTAGCCTATTTCAGGTTTCTGCAAGTGTTTACTCTCAAACGCAAAGACTTTCTCTGAAACTGGAGAATGTGTCAATCAAAGAAGTTTTAAACAAAATTGAAGAAAATACCGAATTAAAATTTCTTTATCGCGACCGGGCGATTGAAAACAAAGTTGTTTCGATTAATGCAAAAAATCAAACCGTTGAAGAGATTCTCGAAAATGTGCTGGGCTCGACCGGGAACTCGTTTAAGGTGCTTGAAAACAACCTGGTCGTTATTGGTTCGGAAGAAACCCTCCAGCAAGGCAAGGTGGTAAAAGGGAAAGTTACGGGGGCCGGAGGCGAGCCTATTCCCGGGGTTACCATTCTGGTGAAAGGCACTTCGAACGGCGTTATCTCGGATATGGATGGTAATTATACGTTATCCAATGTTCCGGAAAACAGCACGCTGATTTTCTCTTTTGTCGGGATGAAGACTAAAGAAGTTAGAGTTGGAAGCCAGCCACAGATAAATGTTACCATGGAAGAAGAGGCGATCGGGCTTGATGAAGTCGTAGCGGTTGGTTATGGTACACAGAAAAAACGCGATGTGATTGGCGCTTCGACTTCGTTTAAGGCTGAAAACCTGGATGAACGTCCGTTGGTCCGTATCGACCAGGCACTGGTGGGCCAGATGGCTGGTGTTCAGGTAAAACAAACATCCGGGGCCTTAGGTAAAGCCTTTAGTATCCAGGTGCGTGGAACAGGGTCAATTTCAGCAGGGAACGAGCCTCTTTATGTAATCGACGGCTTTCCGCTGGCCGCAGCCAGTCCAAACTCTTCAGGAAACTATGCCAATGGGAACCCGTTGGACAATATCAACCCGAACGACATCGAGTCAATTCAGGTACTGAAAGATGCTGCTTCGGCTGCTATTTATGGTTCGCGTGCGGCGAATGGTGTTGTGCTTATCACGACCAAACACGGTAAGAGTGGGAAACCGCAAATTAGCGTAAACAGCTATATCGGTTACAACGAAGCCAACCGCAAACTCGACATGTTGAGTGCCGAAGAATGGATCGACCGTGCAACCGAAATGATCAATGCCCAGTGGGTCGCTTCTGGTGCAGGCCGTACGGCAAGCCAGACAACCGAAGAACGACGCCAGATATTAGGACTGGCCGCGAACGCGTACAATACCAACTATATGATTGACGATCGCTGGAATTTACCTGGGCATCCGGGATTGCGTTACATCGACTGGCAGGATGAAACGTTCCGGAAAGGATTGGTACAGAACTATCAGGTGGCTGCTAATGGGGGCAACGAGTTTGTAAAATACTATGTGTCGGTTAATGCTGTCAATCAGGATGGCATGGTAATGGGGATGAACCATAAGAGCTATTCGGCAAGAGCAAATGTAGAAGTGAAGGCGAACGATAACCTGAAATTTGGGATTAACCTGACTCCAACATATTCTGAAACAAACGACCCGGGCGTTGAAGGAAAGGATAACATCCTGCACCAGATCTTAACATTCACCCCGGTTCAGGAAGATACCATGGGTGTGTACCCCAACTCATTCGATTATGGACAATACAAATGGAGTAACTCCCGTAACAGTCCGGTTGCTCAGTTGGAAAATTCAATTGGCCTGACCAAACGTTTCCGCACCCTGACTTCAATTTTTGCTGAATATCAACTGGCCAAAGATTTGTATTTCAAAACAACGCTGAACCTCGATAATACCAACAATATATACAAGAGGTATGTCCCTTACACTGTCAGTGGTACCTTGGCAACCCGTCAGTCTCAATTGACCGTATTGACATCCGGATCGTTAACCGAGTACAATAAACGTACGTTTGTAAACGAAAATACGCTGTCGTACACCAAAACGCTTCAGGAAAAACACACCATTGCCCTGCTGGCCGGAGCCTCGTACAATGCCGACAAGTTGGAGAACAGCATGATGAGTTCGAACGGCGGGTTCAGCAGCTATGTCATTACAACGTTAAATGCCGCTAACGGGATAACCGGAAGCTCAACGGAGACTAAGAACGTGTTGCTGTCGTATTTCGGAAGGGCACAATATAGCTATAACGACAAATATTTGTTCTCGGCCAGTATTCGCCGTGATGGGTCTTCCCGCTTTGGGGCCAATACCAAATGGGGAACATTCCCTTCAGCATCGCTGGGATGGAGGATCTCGAAAGAAAGCTTTATGAGCAATGTTAAACCAATCAGCGATCTGAAATTGCGTGCCAGCTGGGGCAAATCAGGTAACTACAATATTGGCGATTACAGTAGTATTCCGGTATTGGCAACATATAATTATACGTTCAATTCGGCATTGGCATCCGGTCAGGCCCCCAGCGCCATTACCAACCCGGATATCACTTGGGAAGAATCCCGGACCATTGACGGTGGTTTTGATATTGCCGTTCTTGATAACCGGATCAGCGGGTCGTTCGATTATTACACTAAGCTCAACTATAATTTGTTGTTGAATGTGCCCGTTCCTGAAAGTATCGGGTTCGCTACTTCATTAAACAACGTAGGGAAAGTAAGGAACAAAGGATGGGAAGTTGAGATTACATCCCGGAACATGATCCGCAAGTTCCAGTGGTCGACTTCGGTTAATCTGAGCCACAATGCCAATAAAGTGCTTGAACTTGGAACGGGTCAGACCCAGATTTTAATCCCGTCGTTGTTCGATATCTCCCACTCAATCTTGAAAGTTGGCGAGCAGATGAACAGCATCTATGTGGTCCGTCAGATCGGGATCTTAACCCAGGAAGACATTGACAACAAAGTTGCCTTGTATGGCACTCAGACGGTTGGCGATCCCAAGTATTATGATGCCAATACAGATGGTAAAATTGATGCGAACGACCGCGTGATTGTCGGTCATCCGAACCCGTCTTACATCTGGGGTGTAACCAATAATTTCAGGTACAAAGGGTTCGATTTGTCAATCCTGGTCCAGGGGCAACAGGGCGGATCAATTTATTCGTTACTGGGGCGCGCGTTGGGCCGTACCGGTCAGGGGTACCAGGACAACTACCTTGGTTTTGCCCGCGACAGATGGCGTTCGCCCGAAGACCCGGGGGCCGGTCGTGTCGGAAAAGCTTACTCAACATTCGGACGCATCAAAAATACCGATTGGCTGTATTCATCTGATTATTGGCGGATCCGAAACATTACATTGGGATACGATTTAGGGAAAGTAGTCAGAGGAAATATCCTGACCGGGGCCCGTGTTTATGTAACAGCTGAAAACTGGTTTGGAAAGGATAAGTATGATGGCGGGTTAAACCCGGAAGCAACCAATACCGACCTTTCCGGGAACTCGGCTTATCCTGAAGCCGGAGACTACGGCGGTTTACCCTTGGCAAAATCATTAATCCTTGGGATCAACTTAACTTTCTAACCGTTTAAAAAATTTGACCTATGAAAAAGATATTCTATTTAATTGTTATAGCAACGGCAATCCTTTCATCTTGTTCCGACGAGCTGGACTTGTCGCCGATCTCAAGTGCTACGACCGAAACATTTTATCAATCAACGAATGATTTCATTCAGGGGGTAAATGCAATTTACAACGATTTACGTGGCTATCCCGACCGTCAGCTAAACCTTTCGGAAACCAGATCTGATAACTTATATGCCGTTTCCGACGGCGGTGTGCGCGACTGGGAAGGAATCAACAGTTTTCACAAAACAATAGCAAGCAATACCTACATTTCAGAAGCTTGGCTGACAAACTTCAACGGGATCTATCGGGCCAATGTCGTGCTCGATAAACTGGCCTCAAACGGGAGTGTTATTACTGATGCGGCCTTGCGGAACCGGTTGGAAGGCGAAGCCCGGTTTTTGCGCGCCTTTTATTACTTCGATCTGGTACGCTGGTTTGGAAAAGTTCCGGTAATTGAATCTCCGGTAAGTGTTTCGGAAGCCCTTAAAATTCCTCGTGCCGAAGTTGCTGATGTTTATAAGCTGATTATTGCTGATTTGCAGTTTGCTATCGACAATCTGCCAACTTCGTACACCGCAGCCAATACCGGACGTGTGACCAAATATGCAGCACAGGGCATGCTCGCATTGGTATATATGACCCGCTCAGGTCCAACTTACAACATCAATGGCCCGGGACTGGGATTAAACGAATGGACACAGGCATTGACCCTTTTGAATTCAATTATCTCCAGCGGGAAATATTCATTTTTATCGAGCTATTCGAATATTTTCTCTTATACTAATGAAAATAATGCGGAAGTAATTTTTGATGTTCAGTATGTTACCGGATTGAGCCCGGTGATGGGTGGTACATTTCCCTGGGTGTTGGTGCCCGACACCTGGTTCCAGTCGCTGGGGAAAGCCGTTCAGGGAGGTTTGACCATCCGTCCGGCATCAAATATTCTGGTAAACTCATTTGATGCGGCAGATGTCCGGAAAAGTTTCTCAATTCAGCAGGGTTACACATACAACAGTGTGTACGAAGAACGTCCGTTCTTTAAAAAGTATGTTGACATAACAAAAGTTCCGTCGAACCGGCTTGACTGGCCGATTAACTTTATTGTATTGCGATATACTGATATCCTGATGTTAAAAGCTGAATGTATCCTGAATGGAGCTTCGGGCGGCACCCAGGCTGAAGTTGATGCAATCGTAAATCAGGTGCGTCTGCGGGCCGGTTTAACCACAACTCGTTCGAATGTCACCAAAGCGCAGTTGTTTGAAGAAAGACAGAAAGAATTCATGGCCGAAGGATCGCGTTGGCATGATCTGGTTCGTTCCGGCCTGGTTACCTCTGTTATGCCTGCATGGATCTCGGCAATTGATGTTCAGAATCAGATTCAGCCATTCCAGAATAATTACATCATTTATCCGATCCCTCAGTCCGAACTTGACGTAAAGCAGGGGCTTTATGAACAGAATCCCGGATATTAATTAATGCAGTTTTCGCGTGTCGATTAAGAAGCTGCTTATTTGTCCCAAATAATCACCCCTGTCGCATCTCCGATGCACCGCCCCATCTCGATACACAGAGAGATGAAAAAGAACGGTTTACCAGGCAGGCTTGGGTGAGTAAAAAAGATAACGTTGAGTGTAAAATTTTTCGATGAACGAATTTTAAACGATCTCTAAAGAAAGGTGGACAATCTCGTTCACCTTTCTTTAAATTGCATGATTACTGATAATGTTGTTTAAAGTAAATGCCATGAGAAAATTAATGTATTTCGGTATAATCGTTATCCTGATGCACGGCTTGGGGCTCACCGTTTTTGCCCGGGGGAAAGACCATATTCAGGCTAACACAATCAGGTTTGTAAGTTTTCCTGACTTTTTCAATTTCGATATTCCTAACCCCTGGCCTCCGTATGAAGAAGCGATTGATTATTTTTTTAATCAGGTTAAAAACGAACAGCCTGATTTTGTTCTGGTTTGTGGCGACCTGGTCAATGGACATTGGTGGGACAGCCCGCAATGTGTCGAACACATGGGAACGATCTATTACTCGGCATGGGTGAACCGGATGAAAGAACATGACCTGAAATTTTATACCGCGGTTGGCGACCATGAATTGGGCGACGACCCCTGGCCAAAACAAAAACTGGCCCTGGTTCCACATTTAGAGAATGTTTACCGCGAAAACCTGAAAATGCCATTAAATGGTCCTGAAAACAAGAAAGGCCTGGCCTATTATGTGCGTGAAGGCGATTTGCTGATTGTTACCGTTGAACCATTCGAGGTGATGGGCGATTCGATGCATATTGGTGTTGTTGGCAAACAATTGGAGTGGTTCAAAAATGTACTGAAAGAAAATTCAGATGCAAAATTCAAGGTTGTTCAATGTCATGTCGGGCTGTGGGGCGAGATAAAAGCCCGCTCGTCGAGCAGCCTGATGTTGGAAGGGGGGAAAGACAGCGATTTTTACAAAACAATGAAAGAATACGGCATCGATTTGTACCTCGCCGGCGAATTTCATGATGTGACAGTACTGGAATCCGACGGAATCTGGCAGATTGTTCATGGATCGTCGTGGGGACGGGAGATTGTTAATACCGAAGATTGTTTGGTTGCCGAGGTAAAAGGCAACGAGCTCTCCCTTCAGATGAAACGGATTTATATGGATGCTCAGGGCAATTATATGTGGAATTTAAACAAAGACAAAGGGCCGCGAGAGAAAGTCAGTATTAACGAGCGCTCGCTGGTTAACGGGCCTGAAGTGACCGGGACATTGACCATCCGGAAAGAAAATGGCAGGACGAACTTGCTAAACAGGACCGGTTGTTTCAAAGAATAAAAAGAGCAAGACGCCCGGAATGATATGGGCATGATCTGCAAAAATACCCAGTGTATCATGCGAATACCTATCTGGGGTTAGATAAAGTAAAAAAGGGAAATAGCAAAACAGTAATTGTTAAAATCAACCGATAATGCAGGACAGTTTGTTTATCTGCTGTGAGTAAATTTAGGTCAGCCAACGTATAGGGTGTTTAAAAAACATGTGTTGGTTGATCTTGTTTTTATAACTAACTAAACAAACCCATGAGAAAAACCTATGTTGCAGCAGTTGCGTTTTTGATATTGATGAATGCCTGCCAAAAGCAAAAACTTGAGGTGCTTGAAACGGGAGCTCAATTGCCTATGCCCGCTGAGTGGATCGATCAGGATACCGGGCACCGGATTATTCATCTGGTAAACCACGAAGGAGAAAACCGCAGCTTTTATTTTCACAATAATCCCTTCTTACCATCCGTAGAAAACACGAACGAGAAAATGATTTTCACCGGAATGGTTAATGGGAATCCCCAGCTTTTTTCAGTCGACCTGAAAACCCGTCAGGCCGATCAGATCACGAACAAAAGAGGTGTTTCTGGAGAAATCGTTGCTCCCCGGAGTCGCGAAGTTTATTATCAGTGCGGCGACAGTATTTTTGCCACAGGCGTTGAAAATCATCAAACCCGTCTGATTTATGTTTTCCCGGATAGCATCCATGGCCGCATTACAACACTGAATGCCGACGAAACACTGCTGGCCGGGGCGATCAGCTCGACGGAAGAAGATGAAATCCTGAAACAATATCCGGAGAAACACGATTTTTTCAACCGGATTTACGAAGCCAAACTCCGACGGACTTTATTTACACTTTCGGCAAAAGGAGGAGAACCAACCCTGATTTATTCAGAAAATGCCTGGCTGAACCACATCCAGTTCTCGCCGGTCGATCCGGAATTGTTGATGTTCTGCCACGAAGGGCCTTGGCATAAGGTCGATCGTATCTGGACAATCAATTTGCATGGTGGCCAGCCACAGTTAAGGCATACGCGCACGATGGAAGGCGAAATCGCCGGGCATGAATTCTTTAGCCCCGATGGCAAGAAGATCTGGTTTGACCTGCAAACACCCCGTGGCGAGAAATTCTTCCTGGCCGGAACAGACCTGGCATCGGGAGAAGAAACCCGCTACGAGCTGACCCGCGACGAATGGTCGATCCATTATACCATCTCGCCCGATCAGCAACTGTTTGCTGGCGATGGCGGCGATCCGTCGCAGGTTGCAAAGGCTGATAACGGCATGTGGATTTATTTGTTTAAACCGGATGGCAATCGATTGTGCAGTGAAAAATTAGTCAACATGAAACATCACGGCTATAAGTTGGAACCGAATGTTCATTTCTCACCCGATGGAAAGTGGATTATCTTCCGTGCTAATTTCGAGGGGCATTCAGATATATATGCCGTAGAAATTGAAAAAATAAAGAACTGATTTACCTGAAGAATAAACGAATCAACAGAATGACAACAAAACACCGAATAACCGTTTTTAGCGTGGCAGCTCTGGCAATCATTTGGTTAGCGGTTGCCTGTACTGCCCCAAAAGCAACAGGGCCGGAACCGGGCTGGCCTCAAATTACCAAAGAAAATAAGCCTTGGAGCCGTTGGTGGTGGATGGGGAACGCCGTTGACTCGGTAAGCCTGAAAACGGCCATGGAAGCATACGCGAAAGCGGGTCTGGGCGGGTTGGAAATCACCCCGATTTACGGGGCGCACGGCGCTGAAAACCGCTTCATTAAGTTCCTTTCCCCGGAATGGCTGGATAATCTGGAGTTTACCCTGCGCGAAGGAAAGAGATTAGATTTGGGCATCGACATGGCGATGGCATCAGGTTGGCCGTTTGGCGGTATCTGGGTCACTCCGGAAGACGCCTGTAAATACATGGAGATAAAGAAATACGCGGTTGAGGGCGGGAAAAAACTTCCGGAGAAAATTGTTTGCCGGCAGGAGCCTATGCTTCGGGCCATCAGCCGCCGCAACCTGGATTTTTCGCAACTGAAATATCCGGTCAGCGCCAACGAAGACAGCTTACAGGCCTGGGCGCTCGAACAGGTGCGCTATCCCATGCCGATGCCGCTGCAAACGTTGATGGCCTATTCGGCATCCGGAGAAGTGATTGATCTGACAGCTAAGGTTTCGGCTGACGGTGCACTCGACTGGACTGCCCCGGATGGTCGGTGGACGTTATATGCCGTATTTGAAGGCTGGCATGGCAAAATGGTTGAACGGGCCGGTCCGGGCGGCGAAGGCGATGTAATCGACCACTTCTCGGATACGGCTATCGATAATTACCTGAATCATTTCTCGGAAGCGTTCAAGGGCCGCGATATCAGCGGGCTCCGGGCTTTCTTTAACGATTCGTACGAGGTGGACGATGCCCGCGGTGAAGCTGATTTTACGCCCCGCCTGTTCGATGAATTCAAGCAGCGCCGCGGATACGACCTGCGCCAGCACCTACCGGCTTTAATGGGCGAAGATTCTGACGAAAATAACCAGCGCGTTTTGTGCGATTACCGCGAAACAATCTCCGATCTGATCCTGGAAAAATATACACAGCGCTGGCACGACTGGGCTGCCCAAAGCGGGAAAATCATCCGCAACCAGGCTCACGGCGCCCCGGCCAACATATTGGATTTGTATGCTGCCGCCGATATTCCGGAGACTGAGGGCGAAGATATCGTGAAGGTGAAATCGGCCTCGTCGGTAGCCCACGTGACCGGGAAACAGCTGGCTTCGTCCGAATCGGCAACCTGGCTCAAAGACCATTTTCAGGCATCGCTGGCCGACGTGAAACAAGCCATCGACTTGTTCCTGCTGGCCGGGATCAACCACATTTTTTATCACGGAACAACTTTTTCGCCGGAAAATGAGCCATGGCCGGGCTGGTTGTTTTATGCTGCCGTTCATTTCGGCCCGACCAACACGTTCTGGAACGATTTCAGCACATTGAATACGTATATTGCCCGTTCGCAGTCGTTTCTGCAGGCCGGAAAACCAGACAACGATATTCTGTTGTATTACCCCATTGCCGACGAATATGCCGTTCGCGGCCGTTCGTTGCTGTTGCATTTTGACGGGGCTGCCAAAGGATCGGTGGTGCGCGAAACAGCCGAAAATCTTTTCAGCAAGGGTTATGCGTTCGATTACATTACCGATCGGCAGGTGGCCAAATTAGAAACCGGATCGGGTAAAATCCTGACCGGAGGGGCCCATTACCAGACCATCCTGTTGCCGGCTGTAAAACAGATGCCGGTTGAAACGTTCGAAAAAGTACTGAGCCTTGCGAAAAGCGGAGCGACCGTTTTGCTCGAAGAACTTCCGTCCGATGTGCCGGGGCTGGGGATGCTGGCTGAGCGCCAGGCCAAACTTCAGGAACTGAAACGCTCGCTGAAGTTCGGAGCCGAAGGCGCCGTTCAGAAAGCTAAAGTTGGCAATGGTCAGGTTTTGCTGGGGAGTCTGGACGATTTGCTTGTTCAGGCCCATATTCGCCGCGAACCGATGTTTGATCGGGGGTTGCAGTGCATTCGCCGCGTCGATGGAAATACGGTGACTTATTTTATTGCCAACCGCGGCACCGCGGCTGTCGATGGCATGGTTGCGCTCGAAACACCAATAAAATCGGCTGTTTTGTATAACCCGATGACGGGGGAATTCGGTAAAGCCCGGGTTAAATCGTCCGGCGAAGGCGGCGAAGTTTATTTGCAGCTGAAACCGGGCGAAAGCTGTCTGGTGCAGATTTTCGCGAAAGAAGTAAGCGCCCCGGAATATGCATATTGGAAATCGTCTGGCGAAAAAACGACGCTGGACGCCAACTGGACTTTGACTTTTGTAAGTGGCGGGCCCGAATTGCCCCAGCCGGTACGGCTCGACCGCCCGGGTTTGTGGACCGACCTGGAGGGCGACAGTTACAAAGCCTTCTCCGGAACCGCGGTTTACAAAACAACATTTGCCAAACCCGGAGATGCCGAAGCCTGGCAGCTCGATCTGGGGACGGTCTGCCACAGCGCCCGCGTGAAGCTGAACGGCAAAGAACTGGCAACGTTGATCGGTCCGTCGTTCTCTGTGAACTTCAGTGCAGCCGGTCTTCAGGACGAAAATACCCTCGAGGTTGAAGTTACAAACCTGATGGGGAACCGGATTGCCGACATGGAACGCAAAGGGCAACCGTACAAGATTTTCTATAACACGAACTTTCAGGCACATGATCCGGCCAACCGGGGCGCCGACGGCTTGTTTACAACCTTAGGTTGGGGGCCGCAGCCATCCGGCCTGATCGGACCGGTAACTCTGACCCCGCTTCAGCCTGTAAAATTTTAAAATGGGCCACAAAGACAGATAGGACACACATGATAAAATCAAATGTTCTCTGTGAAACGCTGTGTCCTCTGTGTCTTTGTGGGAGATAAACAACTAAATCGATGTGCCTTATGTGTCAATGTGGTTTAAAAACAAAGCTATTCCTGATCGCGATAGCTCTCGCAGGCTGTCAATCCACCCAAAAGTTATCGCAAATCGACCGGTTTGCGCTGGTTAATCGCCACAATGTGGTGGTCGAGGCGCCGGATACGCTGGCCAGCCTTTCGGTCGGGAACGGCGACTTTGCTTTTACGGCCGACATTACCGGTTTGCAAACATTTTATACGGAGTATGAACGCGGTGTTACGCTGGGTACTCAGTCCAATTGGGGCTGGCATACTTTCCCGAATACAGCGAATTACACTGAAATGGAATCGGCCAAATACTGGGATTACCGTGGGCGGCAGGTTCCGTATTGGCAGCAGCCACCGGGCGACGGGCGCGATGCCAAAGCGGCCAATTATTTCCGCGAAAACCCGCAGCGTTTGCAACTCGGGGTTATTCGCCTGCTCCTGAAAAAAGCCGACGGGACCGAAGTGAAATTAGCCGACATCGAAAAGCCCAGACAGGAACTGAACATCTGGGAAGGCCGCATTAGCAGTACATTTTCGGTCGAAGGCCGGCCCGTCCGGGTGGAGGTTTTCTGTCATCAGCAAAAAGACCTGGTTTCAGCCCGGATCAACTCGCCGTTAATTGCCAGTGGGCAACTAAAAGTGGAGTGGATTTTCCCGTACGCCGTGCCTGTGAACACGCATTCGGGATCTGATTTTGCTTCGCCCGATAAACACCAGTCTGTGCTTCGGTCAACCGGCGATCGCTCGGCAAAAATCCTCCGGACGCTCGACAACGATCATTATCAGGTGAATATTCAGTGGGAAGGCGACGGGCAGTTGGCCGAGACCGAAAAGCACCATTTCGTCCTTTCGTCCAACTCGGGCAATACAATCACCTTTAGTTGCCTGTTTTCTCCGCAAGACCAGCCGGACAAACTGCCAACGTTTGCCGAGACAGAAAAGAATAACCTCGAAAGCTGGAAAACGTTCTGGGAAACCAGTGGTGTGGTCGATTTTTCAAAATGCACCGACCCGCGTGCCAAAGAACTGGAGCGCCGTTTTGTTTTGTCTCAATACCTGACGAAAATCCAGAATTCAGGCTCGTTGCCACCGCAGGAAACCGGGCTTGTTTACAACAGCTGGTACGGAAAGGCACACCTCGAAATGCACTGGTGGCATACAGCCCATTTTGCCGATTGGAACCATCCGGAGATAGTTGACAAACAATTGGAATGGTATCATCGCATTTACCCCAAAGCGCTCGAAACGGCACAGATGCAGGGGTTTAAAGGAGTCCGCTGGCCGAAAATGGTTGGCCCGGATGGGGCAAACAGCCCGTCGAGCGTGGGCAATTACCTGATCTGGCAACAGCCGCACCTGATTTATATGGCCGAGCAGTTGTATCGCAGCAAACAGTCGGACGGGGTGCTGAACAAATATAAAGACCTGGTTTTTGCCACAGCCGAATTTATGGCCGATTTTGCAGTGCCCGATTCGTCCGGAGAAACATACCATTTGTTGCCGCCGCTGATTCCGGCCCAGGAACACTGGGAACGCTCAACAACCATCGACCCGCCTTTTGAGCTGGCTTACTGGCATTGGGCGCTTGGCGTAGCCCAGTTGTGGCGCGAGCGGCTGAACATGCCCAAAGACCCCCTGTGGGAGAATGTTCGGGTTAAAATGGCCGCTCCGGTTCAGAAAGACAGCGTTTATCTGGGCATTGCCAATGCTCCCGATTCGTACACCAATCCGAAAAACATGACCGACCACCCCATGGTCCTGGGAACAGTTGGCATGTTGCCGATCTGGGACAAGGTCGATCCGGAGATTATGCGCAATACGCTGAAACTGATCATGCAAAAATGGGACTGGGCAACGACCTGGGGCTGGGATTACCCGATGGTTGCCATGTGTGCCACCCGGCTCAACGAACCGGAGCTTGCTCTGGAAGCCTTGTTGAAAGAAGTGCAGAAAAATACGTACCTGAAAAACGGGCATAATTATCAAAGTCCGCGGCTTCGCATCTATTTGCCTGGCAATGGCGGTTTCCTGAAAGCCATCGCGCTCATGTGTGCCGGCTGGGACGGCTGCACAACTGAAAACCCGGGCTTTCCGAAAGACGGCAACTGGAACGTGAAATGGGAAGGACTGAAGCGCCTCCCCTGACCCTCCGACAGTTGCCGGACAGACTCTCCGAAGGAGAAGATAAGGCCCCACTCGAACCTCTCCCTGAAAGGGAAAGGCTTAGAGAACAAAGGCCGGGAACGTTTAGGTTCTGAACATCATGGTTGAAAGGAAACTGTTGCAACCGGGACTCCGGAGGAGTCAACTATTTGTAGCCCGGGCGAAGAGAAACGGACTCCGGGGATGAAAAAAAGGAAAGTGAAACAAGGCGCATGTACTGCTGCTGATTGAAATACAAAAGCTGTATGCGCCGCATGCAACAAACATATTCAAAACAAAAAAATATAATGGAGTACCAGAAAAGAATCATTCAGAAAGGAAAACCATTGCAATCGTGTCCTCCCCCTTTCGGGGGAGTTAGAGGGGGCTTTTTTCTTCCCTTAGGGGGATTTAGGGGGCTTCTTCTTCTTTTCTTCTTCTTTTTTTCGTTTTTCTCTTTTGCCCAAAAGCAAACACTCTATCTATCCGGAACCGACAATACACACACCAAAACCTGGGAATTCTATTGCACATCGGGCCGCAACAGCGGAAAATGGACCACCATCCAGGTCCCGTCGCAATGGGAGCAACAGGGATTTGGTGAGTACGACTATGGCCGCGATTACCGGACCTACGGCAAAAAGTTTCGGTTTGCCGACGAGAAAGGCCTTTATAAATACGCATTCCGGGTTCCTGAAAACTGGAAAAAGAAACAGGTTTTTATCGTGTTTGAAGGCTCGATGACCGATACCGAAGTGAAAATAAACGGACAATTGGCCGGCCCCGTTCATCAGGGGGCATTTTACCAGTTTAGATATGATATTACCGACAAGCTGAAATTTGGTCAGCCGAATTTGCTGGAAGCCACCGTCAGCAAAATGTCGGCCAACGAGTCGGTCAACCGGGCCGAGCGGTATGCCGATTATTGGGTGTTTGGCGGTATTTTCCGTCCGGTGTACCTCGAAGCCTTTCCGGCAGAACATATCAGCCGGGTAGCCATCGATGCCCGGGCCGACGGTTCATTCGCAATGGATGTATTTCTTCAGAATTTAAAAAGCAACCGTACGGTTTCTGCCGAAATCATCGATTCGGGAAGCCGGGTGGTTGCCTCGTGTAAATCCGCAGTAACCGGCAACGATTCGCTGGTAACCTTAACCTGTAAGGTTGCCAATCCTGAATTGTGGACCGCCGAAACGCCCAACCGCTACACGGTTCGGGTTTCGCTGAAAAACGGGAAGACCGAATTGTATTCAACTTCCGAAAAATTTGGGTTCCGGACCATCGAAATCCGGCAAGGCGATGGCATTTACCTGAATGGTGTTAAAATCAAGATGAAAGGCATCAACCGCCATGCTTTCTGGCCCCAAACCGGCCGTTGCCTGAACGATCAGATCAATCTCGACGATGTGAAACTGATGAAATCGATGAACCTGAACGCCGTGCGTTGTTCGCACTATCCGCCCGATCAAAGTTTCCTGAATTACTGCGATTCACTGGGACTGTATGTGCTCGACGAGCTGGCCGGCTGGCAAAACTGGTACGACACGGAAGTTGGCAGCAAGCTGGTCCGTGAAATGGTGGTCCGCGACTGTAACCATCCGTCGATCATTTTCTGGAGCAACGGTAACGAAGGAGGCACCAACAAGGAACTCGACGACGATTTTGCCTTTTACGATAAATCCAACCGGCCGGTCATTCATGCGCATCACAAGCCGGGCAACGATTTCAACGGCATCGACTGCAATCACTACGAAAACTATTACAGTTCGAAAAAGATATTGGCCGAAGGCAAAATTTACATGCCCACCGAGTTTTTGCACGCGCAGGACGATGGTGGCGGGGCGGCCGGTTTGTCCGATTTTTGGGAGCTGTTCTGGAATACACCAAACTCCGGAGGCGGCTTTATTTGGGCGTTGGTCGATGAAGGAATTGTCCGCACCGACCGCAACGGGTTTATCGATGCCAATCGGGTAAATGCTCCGGATGGTGTGGTGGGGCCGCACCGCGAAAAGGAAGGCAGTTATTATGCCCTGCGCGAAATTTATTGCCCGGTCCATGTCACAATGAAAAAGCTGCCCGATGATTTCACCGGGGTTATTCCGGTCGAAAACCGCTATCATTTTACCAACCTGAAAGACTGCCGTTTCGAATGGCAGCTTGTCAATTTCAGTTCGGTTACCGATCGTCAGCCCGGGCATCAGGTCATGAAAAGCGGTATCCTTACCAGTCCTGATGTGAAGCCGCTTACTTCAGGAGATTTGAAATTAGACTTGCCTGCCGACTACAAAAATTACGATGCCCTTTACCTGAAAGTCTTCGACCGGTCGGGCGACGAAATATTTTGTTACTCGTGGGAAATGGGGGGGAACCTGCGGCAGGTTTCGCAATTGGTGAAGATGGACCTGAGCGGGCAGGAAAAACAGCAGCGCGAAAAGCTGAAAGCTGCCGGCATTGAGGCTGATAATATTCTGCCTATTGAGCAGCAATCGGGCGATCTGTCGAAAGAAAAGGGAATCGCAGAACTGATTGAAACCGATAGCTTGTACACCTTGAAGGCTTCCGGAATTGCGGTAAGTTTCAGTAAAAAAGATGGACGGGTCCGGGGTGTGAATAACGATCTGGGCCTGCCGCTCCCGTTCTCAAACGGGCCGGTTCTGGTTAGCGGAAATGCGCGCCTGGAAAGCATCCGGCCGGTAAAAGGGGAGAAAAGCTGTTCGCTGGAAATGACGTATTCCGGTGACATGAAGAAAATAACCTGGACCATGCTGAATAGCGGCTGGCTGGTAATGGAATACGAATATCAGGTGGGCGGTGACCAGAAATTCTGCGGGATCAGTTTCGATTTCCCCGAATCGGACGTGATTGGCGCCAAGTGGTTGGGCAAAGGGCCTGCCAACGTGTGGAAAAACCGCTTGCAGGGCGGCCAGCTCGATGTGTTTGAGAAGATGTACAACAACCGGTTGCCGGGCGACAACAACTGGCAATACCCGCAGTTTAAAGGGTATTATCCGGAGGTTTCGTGGATCGAATTCAATACCGTTGACGGGAAATTTACAGTGGTAGCCCGGGAAGAAGACTTGTTTGTGCGCCTGTTCAATTTCTACGGGATTTCGGGGCCGAAAAACTACCCCGAACTGCCCGTTGGCGACATTTCGTTTCTGGATGCCATTCCTCCTGTCGGGACCAAACTGGCCATGGGCATCAGCAACGATACCTGGAACCTGGGGCCCTCCGGAGAACTGAACAAGATGGACAAACCCGTAAAACGAACGCTGTATTTTTATTTCGGGTTGCTGTAAAAGCCCCTCTCCCCGAAAGGGAGAGGCTAAGATGCACCGAACACGTAACGTTGATTACACAAACGGGCGAAACAAATAAAGATAAATGAAAAAAATGCCTGAAATATTCGCTTTTTTGTCTCCCTTCGGGGGATTCAGGGGGCTTTTATTTGTTCTGTTATTGACTTGTGCCTATTCTTATGCGCAGCTTCCGGCGGAAACTATCCGTCACCTCCGTTACCGTCCCGAAGGAACTGATTTTGTCATCACAAACGGGACGCACCGGTTTAACCGTGCCCTGTACGGCAGTAACACGGCTTTTCGGGTCGAGGCGGGCGACCTGCCCGAGTTTGCCATGTATCTGCCGGGAATGGGAGGCAACCTGAAGTTTGGGCTTTCAGACGGGAAAACCTCGAAATGGATGACTGATGCTCAAACGATCATCGCCCGCTACCGCCCGGGTTCGATGCTTTATACGATTGCCGACCCGATGCTGGCCGGTGGAAACCTCGAAATGGTGGTTCTTCCACTGGCCGAAGCCGAAGGGCTGATTGTAAAACTGACTTCCGGCCAACTTCCGGATAATCTGGAATTGGTGGTTGCTTATGGCGGCGCTACCGGCAAAAAATTCTCGCGCGAAGGCGATCTGGGCGCCGATCCGGAATCGTCATTCGACCTGAACCCAGCTTATTGTGCCGACAACGAATATCAAATCTCCGGAACCCGGTTTGCCGTTTATTTTGGTTCCGGTCCGGACAAATCGGAAGCCGAACGGTACTGGAACAGCGCCCAGCCAACGCCGGAACAGCAAAACGAAATTCGCCTGAAAAGCAAAAGGCAACTGGCCGGGTTGTTTCCGCCGGATTGCCAGCTAAAAATTTCAGATGCGAACAGTCAGGCCGCCCCGGACGATTTTCAACGGTCGGAGGCGACAGCAAATCCGGCATTGTCGGGCATGTTGCCGTTAAAATCCACTGCAGATTATTGGTTCCTGATTACCAATCCGGAAACGTTTCAGCTTCCGGAGTATACCGCGTTGCCCGTCGTTTTCGAAAAGGCAGAAAAGCAGCGGAAATCCATAGCCGAAAGGATTCAAATCAATACACCCGACCCTTATCTGAACACCGTTGGCGGGGCTTTGGCGATTGCCGCCGATGCCATTTGGGAAGCCCCTTCGTACCTGCATGGTGCCGTGGCCTGGCGCATGCGGCTGAACGGCTGGCGCGGGGCTTATGCGGCCGACGCTTTTGGGTGGCACGACCGGGCACAGACTCATTTCTCCGAATACATCAAAGCGCAGTACCTCGAACCGGCTTCCGGGCCGAGCGTTCCCGATCCGAAAACCAACCTGGCCCGTCAGGAGGAAAAAGTCGGAACGGCCATTTTTACCGAAGGGTACGTGAGCCGGAACCCAGGCAAGGTTTCGCCGCCCAACCATTACGATATGAACCTGGTATTTTTCGATCAGGTGTTGCGGCACTTTAATTGGACGGGCGACACGGCTTACCTGCGTCGGCTCTGGCCTGCCATTGAGCGTCATCTGGCCTGGGAAAAACGAAATTTCGATGCCGACAACGACGGCTTGTACGATGCGTATGCCTGCATCTGGGCCAGCGACGCGCTGCAATACAGCGGCGGCGGGGTGGCCCACTCGTCGGCCTATAATTATTTTGCCAATAAAACGGCGGCCCATCTGGCCGGTCTCATTGGCATGAGCCCCAAACCATATCAGACCGAAGCCGAACGCATTCTGACCGCGCTGAACCGGTACTTGTGGTTACCTGCCCAGGGTTGGTTTGCCGAATATAAAGATTTGTTGGGGCGGCAGTTGGTCCACCCGTCTGCCGCGCTCTGGACCATTTACCACGCCATTGATTCGGAAGTGCCCGACGGGTTTCAGGCGTGGCAATGCCTGCGCTACATCGACTCTCAAATTCCGCACATTCCGGTGAGAGCCAACGGACTTTCCGGCGAATATTACACGTTTTCGACTACCAACTGGATGCCATACACCTGGTCGATCAACAATGTGGCTTCCGGAGAAGTGTTCCATACGGCGCTGGCTTATTGGCAGACCGGGCGGAACAACGAAGCTTTCCGGATTATGAAAAGCAGTTTGCTCGATTACATGTACCTGGGCACCAGTCCCGGGAATTTCGGGCAAATCTCGTATTACGATGCTTTCCGGGGCGAACTGTACCGCGATTTTGCCGACGGGATTGGCATTGCCAGTCGGGCTTTAACCGAAGGTTTGTTCGGAATCCGCCCGGACGCGACCAACGGGAAACTGCTGATCAGTCCCGGATTTCCGGATGAGTGGAACTCAGCTTCCATCAAAACACCGGATATCGCGCTCAAATTCAGCAGGGACGGAAAAACCGATCAGTATCACATCGAATCGGAATATTTCAGGAAGTTGCAACTGAAACTCCGGATAAAAGCGCAAACCGATCAGGTGAAACGTGTGCAGGTAAACGGGCTGAAAGTTGAATGGACCTGTATTTCGGACGCTGTCGGTTCTCCGGAAATTGAATTTAGTTTTCCGGCTTGCGAAACGTATGATATCCGGGTTGAATGGCAGGGAAGCAAGCCGGAGCAGTTAAAGCCGGCCGACTTTTATGCCCTGGGCGATCGTTTAAAAATCAGCGTCCCGAAAGCCGCGATAACCGATGTGAACGACCCGCAGCAAATTCTTCGGCAGCTTCAATTTAATGATCATTCACTGTCGGCGGTCGTCTCCGGAGAATGGGGGACCCGGACGGCATTTGTCAAATTGCGGCAAGGCGATCTTTCGTGGTGGCACCCGCTTCAGTTCGAAGTCAGGCCGGCAGTCGAAATTTTGGCCGACAAACAGCAACCGGGCGGGAGCCTGAAGTTTTCGGTCCGAAACAATTCCGGTCGTGATTTTTCAGGAACGGTTGAGACAGGAAATTTTTCTCAAAAACTAAACCTGAAACCCCATGCCGTATCCTCCGGGATTGTTGTTCCGCAGATGTATTTGTGTTCGGGAAGTAATGTGGTGAAAGTTGTTTCCGGAGAACAAACATTTCAGAAAAATCTGATCAACTGGCAAATAAACGCAAAACCGGAATCGCGTTTCGAGACCGTCGGTTTATCCGGATATTTCAACGATTCCGTGACTCAGATTTTTAAGAACCAGTATTTGTCGCCACGCTCGCCGTATCCGACTTTGTCGGTCCCGGCACAGGGAATCGGCGACTGGTGTTCGTACAAAGAAACCGCAGAAATTGACGACTCCGGGCTTCGCAAACTGGCTGGTTCGCCAAACCGGATTTTGTCTCCGGAAGGTATTCCGTTTGAAACACCCGGGCAAGCCGGTAAGCGCAACATTGTATTTGCCTCGATGTGGGATAATTATCCGGATTCGGTGACCCTGCCGCTTTCGGGGAAGGCCTCCCATGTGTATTTGCTGATGGCCGGTTCGACACACCACATGCAAAGCCGGATGATGAACGGACTGGTTCGGGTGGAATATACCGACGGGACATTTGAAACGCTGCCGCTCGTCAATCCGGACAACTGGTGGCCGATAGAGCAGGACTATTTTATTGACGGATTGGCTTTTCAGGTCAATGCCCCCCAGCCGCCGAGGTTGTACCTGAAAACTGGCGAGTGGCATCCGGGTTCGTACGCCGTTTGGGCGAAAAACAAAACCAATAAAATTGAAGGCGGGGCAGCATCAATGCTCGATTTGCCGCTGAACCCGGAGAAAACACTCCGGAGTTTAACGCTCGAAGCACGGGCAAACGATGTGGTGATTGGCCTGATGGCTGTCACGTTAAAAAGATAAAGATGACAACACGACGGGAATTCATACAACAATTTTTGATGGCGGGAGGCACCCTGCTTGCTTCCAGAGCTTCCGGTTGGGCGACTGTACAGGTATACGATCCGAAAGATATCTCAGATTTTGCTGGTCGCCTGAGCCCGCTTGGTCGAATTCTCGAGTTGGACGGCTATTACGTTTGGGGTACTAGTCCGATCATGGCGCCCGACGGAAAGATCCATGTGTTTTTCTCTCGGTGGGATGCCAAAAAAGGCATGGGCGGTTGGATCAATGGCTCAGAAATTGCGCACGCGATAGCCGACAAACCTGAAGGTCCATATGTTGGCGTTGAAACGATCCTGGCGCCGCGTGGCGAAGGGTTCTGGGATGGAACGACCTGTCACAATCCGCATGTACAACTTATTGATGGAACGTATTGCCTCTTTTATATGGGTAATTCGAATGGGAAGACTAATACCAAACGCATCGGGTTGGCCTTGGCCGACTCACTTTACGGGCCGTGGCGTCGTCCGGAGAAACCCTTGCTCGAGGCAGGGGCGACAGGAGAGTGGGATGATCATTGTACCTCCAATCCGGCCTTTCTGAAACATCCGAACGGACAGTACTGGCTTTATTATAAGTCGTGGAACACCCAGGAATACGAGCATCCGCTCGATCCGGCCATTCGCGGAAACCGAAAATATGGGTTGGCCATTGCTGACAAGCTGGAGGGGCCATATGTGAAATATCCGGGAAATCCCATTCTTGACTACTCAAACCTGGGAAACAACCGTCAGTTAGAAGACGGAAACGTTTTTATGGAAAACGGACGCTATTTCATGCTGGCACGTGACATGGGCCGTTTCGATCATGAGGTTGGAATCATTCTGGAATCGGGCGATGGTATCCACTGGGCGGATCCCAAAATTAGTTACTTCGGGTACAGTCATTATCTGCAGCAACCACCAGCACCGCCACATCTGAAAAAATATGGACGTTTCGAGCGGCCACAGGTCCTGATGCAGAAAGATCATCCAACTTATTTGTTTGTAGCCACGCAAGGCGGAAAATTTGAAACGTCTTCGGCTTTCGTGTTTAAAATTGAAAAATGAATCATCTAACTTGTTTAAAATGAAATGTATTGGTGTTATTCTGGCTTTGTGCAGTTTTTTTATGCTGAATGCGGCACAAGCCAAACACAAACCCACCGTTTTTATTATTGGCGATTCGACCGTGAAAAATGGCCAGGGCAACGGCGCCGGAGGTTTGTGGGGCTGGGGCGACCCGATTTCGCAGTACTTCGACCACTCGCAGGTTGAGGTTGAAAATCGTGCGCTGGGAGGTACCAGCAGCCGTACTTTCCAGTCGAAAGGGCTTTGGGAAGAGGTGCGCAAAAGTTTGAAGCCCGGCGATTTTGTGCTGATGCAGTTCGGGCACAACGACAGCAGCCCGGTCAACGACACCCTGAGGGCGCGCGGAACCCTTAAAGGTATTGGCGAAGAAACCGAAGAAATCGACAATCTGATTACCAAACAACACGAAACAGTGCATTCGTATGGCTGGTACCTCCGGAAAATGGTCCGCGAAGCAAAAGCCAAAGGGGCAACGCCGGTCATCATTACGCCAATTCCGCGCAACGACTGGGAAAACGGCAAGATTAAGCGCACCCCGGACAGTTATCCGGACTGGGCCATGGAAGTTGCCCGTCAGGAAAATGTACGCTTTATCGACCTGAACAAAAGCATGTCCGACTCGCTCGATACCTACACCCGGGAGCAGGTCACGGGGCGTTTCTTTTACAGCCGCGACCACACCCATACGTCGGCCGAAGGCGCGATGCTGAGCGCCTCGCTGGTTGTTAAAGGCCTGCGGGCTATGCCCGATTTTAAGCTGACGCAATACCTGCTGAAAAATCCGCATATTGTGTTCCCGGTCAAAAAACGGGTTTTCCTTATTGGCGATTCAACGGTAGCCAACGGGAACGACACGATTGTTGGGTGGGGCCGCGAATTGCCGGCTTTCTTCGATACGAGCCGGGTCATTGTTGTCAACAAAGCCCGTGGCGGACGCAGCAGCCGGACTTTCCGGAGTGAAGGCCTCTGGCGCGAGGTTCTTGAGCAGGTACAGCCCGGCGACTTTGTGCTGATGCAGTTCGGGCACAACGATGGCGCAAAACCCGATGCCGAAAAATTCAGAGGTTCGCTGCGCGGTACAGGTAACGAGACAATGAAAGTTACCAAGCCCGATGGCACCAAAGAAATCGTGCATACGTATGGCTGGTACATGAAAAAGTACATCGGCGAGACAAAAGCCAAAGGGGCCATTCCGATAGTTTTTTCCATGATTCCCCGGAATATATGGAAAGACGGGAAAGTCGAACGTGCTTCGGATATGTATGGTAAGTGGGCGCGTGAAGTGGCCGGACAGAATGGCGCGTTCTTCGTCGACCTGAATGAACGGATTGCCGGGAAATACGAAAAAATGGGCCCCGGCCAGGTAAACGCGTTTTTCCCGGGCGATCATACCCATACCAATCAGGAAGGGGCAAAGCTGAATGCACAGACCGTGGTTGAAGGCATTCGTGCGCTGAAAGACTGCGAGTTGAAGGCTTATCTGAACGAATAGACAATCAGGGAAACAACTCATGCGAAGCTTATGAAACGAGCATATTTATACCAAAACACAAACACGGATGAATTGCAACGAAGCGGAAATCCGCGAGCGAGATGGCTACATGCGGGTCCCATCTGGCAACTAAACAAATTATTTTCGGATGAAATAGCCATGATTTGCAAACACCAACAGATAATGAAAATAATAACCGGATCATGGCTATTCCATCTGACAACTTAAAAACAAATTATTTACAGATGAAATAGCCATGTGCGCCAAAGTTCACACCAACCGAAAATGTATAAATGGCTATTCCATTCCGGAGCTAACTTGATCAAAAAGTAAAAGCTGTTACGAAAATTTTACGAACCTGCTTTGAAAATTTACACGAATGAAACGAATTATCTTGCTTTTTCTGATTTCGATGGGAATAACATCTGCCCAGGCCCAGCGTCAAATGGAATATCTGGCGCGTGGGTTGGTTGCTGTTCAGGCCGGTCGCGACTCTGTTTTTGTCAGCTGGCGGCTTTTGTATTCCGATCCGGACAATGCCGCTTTTGATATTTATCGTCAGGCAGACGGTTCGGTGCCGGTGAAATTAAATAGCAGTCCATTAACGCAGGCAACCTCTTTTATGGATACGGCCCAATTGCCCCAGGGTAAGTACACCTATGTGGTGAAACCGCTTACCAGAGGCGAGAAGGGTTCGTTTGTTCTGGACAGAAGAGACGACGGGAAACCTTACTTTATCCTTTCGCTTCATACGCCTGAAAATTATTCTCCGAACGATATTTCTCCCGGCGATCTGGATGGCGATGGCGATTATGAATTGGTTGTTCATATGACTGGCGTTGCGCACGATAACAGCCACAATGGGTTGACTGACCCGCCGATTTTTCAGGCATACAAAATGGATGGAACGCTTTTGTGGACGATCAACCTGGGGCGAAATATTCGCGAAGGCGCCCATTACACCCAGTTTCTGGTGTACGATTTGGATGGCGACGGACGGGCCGAGGTGGTCATGAAAACGGCCGATGGGACTACCGATGGATCCGGCAACGTAATTGGAGATGCAACCGCCGACCATCGGGATGCCAACGGGCACATTGTCCGCGGACCGGAATATCTGACTGTTTTCGACGGGCTGACCGGGGCAGCGCTGGCAACTGTCAATTACCAGCCGGCCCGTCATCCGGAGACCGAAAACCCGACCCCGGAACAAATGGAGGAAGTCTGGGGCGACGGAAACGCCAACCGCTCCGAACGCTATCTGGCCTGTGTGGCTTATCTGGACGGGGTTCGTCCGTCGGTTGTGATGTGCCGCGGCTATTACACGCGGGCCACACTGGCGGCTTTCGACTGGCACAACGGAAAACTAACCCAACGCTGGTTGTTCGACAGCGACGACCATACCCCCGGAAACGAAGCTTATCATGGACAGGGGAACCACAATTTGAGCGTGGGCGATGTCGACGGCGATGGTTGCGATGAAATCATCTACGGATCGGCAGTTATCGACAATACCGGGAAAGGCCTTTATTCTACCTGGCTGGGACATGCCGATGCCATGCACTTTTCCGATCTCGACCCAACTCATCCGGGGCTGGAAGTATTCAATATTCAGGAGCGCTTTGACGACGCCGGAATGAATTTTCGGGATGCCCGGACCGGCCAGGTTCTCTGGAAAGTTACATCGGTAAAGGCTGACGAGTCGGGCTCCGATAAAGGAGAAGGCCCCGGGCGCGGGGTTTCGTTCAATGTCGATCCGAGATACGCCGGAAACGAATGCTGGGCTTTTGGCGCCGGAATCAATGGCATGTGGAATGCACGGGGGCAGAAAATTTCGGAAACAACGCCCGGTACCTGCAACTTTGCCGTTTGGTGGGACGATGATCTGCTGCGTGAGTTGCTCGATAAAAACCTGGTGATGAAATGGAACTGGAATGCCCAAACGCTCGATACCCTGATGGTTGCCGCAGATTGCCGGAGCAACAACGGGACCAAGTCGACTCCCGGGCTGAGCGCCGATCTGTTTGGCGACTGGCGCGAGGAAATTGTTCTGCGGACCACCGATAATCAGTCACTGCGAATTTACACCACTACCATCCCGACTCAGCACCGGTTTGTCACCCTGATGCAGGACCCGGTTTATCGGTTGGGCGTTGCCTGGCAAAACGTGGCCTACAACCAGCCGCCCCACACCGGTTTTTACATCGGCGATGAGATGGCCAAACCCGTAAAACCTGTATTGAACTTGGTGAAGTATAAAAAATAAGACTCGAAAACCCTGAATAAAAATGAAACGATTTAATTTATTCATATTGATTGTGATCGGCTTTTCTCAGTTGGCATTGGCCAAAGAGAAATCAACCTATCGGTTTGACTTTGGAAGCGGGAAACCAGTTAAAGGATGGACTGCCGTTTCGGCGAACTCCGTATTCTCCGAAGAAAACGGGTATGGGCTGGTTCCCTCCGGAGAACTGATTTCCGGAGAAAGCAGCAATCAAAAAGTAACAGGTGATTTTTTAAGCAGCGACCGGCCTTTTTATTTTGCGGTCAGTGTTCCGGAAGGGTGCTACCGCGTGTCGCTCACGTTGGGCGGCGACCCGGATGGATCGGCAACGTTTGTAAAAGCTGAATCGCGGCGGCTGATGCTTGAAGAAGTTAAAACCGGGGCAGGGAAGACCGTTCAAAAAACGATTCTGGTCGACGTCCGGACTCCGAAAATTGGGGCAGGCAGTCAGATAAAACTGAAGGACCGGGAGCTTGGCTATCTGAACTGGGACAATAAACTGACGCTGGAATTCAACGGACATCGTCCGTGCGTGGCAGCCGTCGAAATTCAGAAAGTTGATCGGATGCCAACGATCTTTCTGGCCGGGAATTCAACGGTCACCGATCAGGAAAACGAGCCGTGGGCCTCGTGGGGACAGATGTTTCCTGCATTTCTGAAGTCGGAAGTAGTGGTAGCCAATTATGCCGAATCGGGCGAAACGCTGTTGGCTTTCAAACGCGAAAAGCGGCTTGAGAAAATTTTGAGTGTCATGAAGCCCGGCGATTACCTGTTTATGGAGTTTGCGCACAACGACCAGAAACCGGGCGGAAACCATCTGGATGCGTTCACAACTTACAAAGATGAGCTGAAATATTACATCGGCGAAGCCCGCAGAAAAGGGGGAATCCCGGTTCTGGTTACTTCGACCAACCGCCGCCGGTTCGACGAGAACGGACAAATCGTGAATACCCTCGAAGATTTTCCGGAGGCCATGCGGCAAACCGCTCAGGAAGAAAAGGTGTCGCTGGTCGACCTGAATGCCATGAGCAAGCTGTTTTACGAAGCCCTGGGCCCTGAAAAATCGAAAAAAGCCTTTGTCCACTATCCGGCCAATACTTATCCGGGGCAGGACAAGCCCCTGGCCGACGATACGCACTTTAACCCGTATGGCGCTTACGAACTGGCCAGGTGTGTTGTTGAGGGTATCAGGAGAAACATTCCGGGACTGGCTAACTATCTGAAGCCGGGAATTGCCGAATTCAATCCGTCGCAGCCCGATCCGGTTGAAACATTTTACTGGCCCGAAAGTCCTTCGGTGAATTTGCTGAAACCTGATGGAAACTAAAATGATCCCGATATGCGTACTATTCTGATTTCGGTTTTTATTTTATTGCTGCAAGGAAATTTGCTGGCACAAACCGGCGTTTATTTCAACGTAAAAGATTACGGTGCGAAAGGCGACGGCCAAACCATTGATACGCCAGCCATCGATGCGGCCATTCGCGCAGCTTCGGAAGCAGGTGGCGGAACCGTGTTTTTCCCCGCCGGTACCTATTTGAGCTTTACTATCCACCTGAAAAGTTTTGTCACGCTTCAGCTCGACAATGGTGCCGTTTTGGAGGCGGCTGACACCGAAAAGTACGGGTTGGGCTACGACCCGGCTGAACCAAACCCATGGGATATGTATCAGGATTTCGGGCACAGCCATTGGCAAAACAGCCTGATCTATGGCGAGAACCTGCACCATGTTGCGATCACCGGGTTGGGGACCATTTACGGGAAAGGCTTGACCCGCGAAGGATTTCGTACTCCGGGACTGGCCAACAAAACCATTGCCCTCAAGCTTTGCCGGAATGTGGTGATTCGAGATATCTCCATCCTGATGGGTGGCCATTTTGCTATTCTGGCCACTGGCGTGGATAACCTGACCATCGACAATCTGAAAGTAGATACCAACCGCGATGCGTTCGATGTGGATTGTTGCCGGCACGTGCGTATTTCGAATTGCAGCGTAAACTCGCCATACGACGATGCGATTTGCCTGAAAAGTTCATACGGGCTGGGTTTGGCACGGGCTACCGAAGATGTGACCATTACAAACTGTTATGTAAGCGGGTTCGATCGGGGTACTTTTCTGGATGGGACGTATCAGAAAAAGGAAGCCAACACGGTCCCCGACCGGGGTGTGGTTACCGGGCGTATCAAATTTGGAACCGAGTCGAATGGTGGGTTCAAAAATATCACGATCTCCAATTGTACGTTTGAATTTTGTCGGGGACTGGCCCTTGAAACTGTCGATGGCGGCATTCTGGAAGATGTAACCGTCGATAATATTGTGATGAAGGACATTCAAAATGCACCGTTTTTCCTTCGGCTGGGAGCACGCATGCGAGGCCCGGAAGGTACATCGGTTGGCTTTTTGCGCCGGATCAACATTAGCAATGTGGTGGCTTACTGCGAGAACCCCCAGTTTTGTGCGATGATCATGGGTATTCCCGGACACCCGGTTGAAGATGTGAAAATGAGTAATATACTGGTTTGCATTAAAGGTGGTGCGCCTAACGAACAGGCAATGGTACAAGTTGAAGAGCACGAAAAATCGTATCCGGATCCTCAGGAATTTGGCAAATTGCCAGCTTACGGTTTCTTCATCCGCCATGCTAAAAACATCGAGCTGAACCATGTTCAGCTAAAACTTGAAAATGCAGATTACCGCCCGGCTATTATTTTTGACGATGTAACTGGCGCCAGCCTCGATCACGTAACGGTTGACAAGGAAGATAATATCTCGTCGCTCGTATTGAAAAATACAAGCGATGTGCAGATCATTAATTGTAAGCCAATGAAGAATGCGGTGATAACGAAAGCAATCATAAAAAATCTATAAAATGAACATGAACTTGAAAAAAAGAACAATCTGGATGCTTGTCATGACCTTGTTTGTAACAAGTGTCGTTCAGGCTCAAAAACTGCCATCGAAAAAAGAAGTGATGGACAAAATGGTGTTGACCAATGCTTATTTCATGAATAAATGGCCCGACACAGGGAAAAGCATTGTCACCAATAAGGAACGTCCGAGCAACATCTGGACGCGCGCCGTTTATTATGAAGGGCTGATGGCTTTGTATGCCGTGAACCCTGATAAAGCATATTACGATTATGCCGTGTCGTGGGGAAATGCGCACAAATGGGGCTTGCGCGATGGTGTTGCAACCCGGAATGCCGACAACCAGTGCTGCGGCCAGACATATATCGACCTGTATGAAATTGATCCGCAACCGGAGCGCATCAAAGATATCCAGGCTTCTATTGATTTGATGCTGATTTCAGATAAAACCGACGACTGGGACTGGATCGATGCCTTGCAAATGGCGATGCCGGTGTTTGCCAAATTGTATAAGATTACTGGCGATGAGCGGTATGCCGAACGCATGTATGAAATGTATTTCGACACCAAAGAAAAACAGGGACTGTTTAACCCGAAGGACAATTTGTGGTGGCGGGATAAAGACTTTTTGCCCCCGTACAAAGAACCGAACGGAGAAGACTGCTACTGGTCGCGCGGGAATGGCTGGGTTGTGGCTGCGCTGGTCCGGGTGCTCGACATCATACCGGCTGATGCACCTCATCGGGATGAGTATTTGCAGACATATCTGAAAATGATCAAAGCCCTGGTACCGCTTCAGCGCCCCGACGGCTTCTGGAACGCCAGTTTGCATGATCCAACTAATTTTGGAGGAAAGGAAACAACCGGAACCGCCTTGTTTGTTTATGGCATGGCCTGGGGGGTGAACAATGGCTACCTGAAAGCTTCAAGATACAAACCGATTATTGCCAAAGCCTGGAACGCGATGGCTAAAGAGGCAGTACACCCGGATGGGTTTCTGGGCTATGTGCAGGGAACCGGCAAAGAGCCTAAAGATGGTCAACCTGTTACCTACAACAGCAAACCCGATTTTGAAGATTACGGACTGGGTTGTTTCCTGTTGGCCGGAAGCGAAGTGTACAAGATGGCAAAGTAGGATTCATATCCATTCATGATGTCAGGAGAGATGCGATTTTTCGTGTCTCTCTTGTTTTTTATCGGGATTGACAAAGAATAATTTTAACTTAGAAGGATTGTTTTTTATCAATAAACAAGCCTATGGCCATCGATCTTTCGAAACTGCAGATCCGCCGTATCAATGAGTTGGATGTTCCTCTGATGACCCAACATCGTCTGGATTATCTGACCGGATTACAAGGCGATCGGGATGAAGCCTACCGGGCAAGGCTGAAAACAGAACTGATAGCTTATTTCAGAAAAAACCTGAAGGAGGGTCGTTTTGTTGCCTTGGTTGCCGAACTGGACGGAAAAGCTGTTGCTTACGGAGGGCTGGTTGTTAAAGAGATTCCGGGCGATTTCATCCAGGCTTCTTATCTGGAAGGAGACATCCTGAATATGTACACCATTCCGGAGTTCAGGCGGAACGGAATTTCGTCCCGGATTTTGAACCAACTTCTGGAGCTTGCAGCTCAAATGGGAATCAGCAAAGTTTCGCTGCACACATCGCCCGATGGAGAAAAATTGTACCGCAAATACGGTTTTTCTGAGCCTGTTTACCCGTATCTCGAACGACCAATTGAAAAAAGAACGAAATAATGAACGCCAAGAACCCAAACTCACGGTCGCCGTGGCTGTGGATACCAACGCTTTACTTTTCCGAAGGAATGCCCTACATTGTAGTTATGACCCTGTCGGTTATTCTTTACAAACGGCTCGACGTTTCGAATACCGACATTGCTTTTTATACCAGTTGGTTGTATTTGCCGTGGGTAATCAAGCCGTTCTGGAGTCCGCTGGTCGATTTGCTGAAAAACAAACGCTGGTGGATTGTATCTATGCAGCTCCTGATTGGTGCCGGGTTGGCCGGGGTAGCATTAACCCTGCCAACATCGTTCTTCTTTAAAGGAACGCTGGCTTTTTTCTGGCTTTTGGCTTTTAGCTCGGCTACGCACGACATTGCCGCCGATGGTTTTTATATGCTTGGACTGACCGAAAACCAGCAGGCGTTTTTTGTGGGCATCCGGAGCACGTTTTACCGGATTGCCATGATAACGGGACAAGGTTTGCTGGTTATGCTGGCCGGTTTCCTGGAGTCGTCTGATTGGTTGGGAAATCCGGAGAACGGAGGAAACATCCGGATGGCGTGGACCTTGACGTTTGTTCTGTCAACCGGCTTGTTTATCGCTTTTGCGATCTACCACAAATTCGTATTGCCGCATCCTGTTTCTGATTCAGAACGGGAGCAAACCAGTTTCCGGTCGGTCTTATCCGGATTTAAAAAGACTATCCTGACATTTTTTGTCAAAAAAGATATTTGGCGGATCTTGGGATTTTTGTTGCTTTACCGCTTGGGCGAGTCGCAGCTCGTCAAAATGGCCTCGCCGTTTTTGCTCGATCCGCACGATGCCGGGGGCCTGGGCCTGACTACCAGTCAGGTCGGGCTGGTGTATGGGACAATCGGGATCATTGCCCTTACGGTGGGCGGTATCCTGGGCGGTTGGGCAGCGTCGCGCAACGGGTTGAAATATTGGTTGTGGATCATGGTTTTAGCGATGAACCTGCCCAACCTGGTTTACGTGTACATGGCCTGGGCTCGTCCCGAATCGTTTTTCCTGATTTGCAGCAGTGTGGCTATCGAGCAATTTGGATATGGTTTTGGGTTCACGGCTTATATGTTGTACATGCTCTATATATCTGATGGCGAGCATAAAACGGCCCACTTTGCGTTCAGTACCGGAATTATGGCGTTGGGCATGATGCTTCCCGGAATGGCCTCCGGTTGGCTCGAAGAGTTGATGGGCTATCAGTATTTCTTCCTTTGGGTTATGCTTTGCACCATCCCCGGGTTTATCATGGCTTCGCTGATCCGGGTCGACCCGGAGTTTGGCCTGAAGAAAAAATAAGAGCCGGCTTCTGTTTTTGTGAGTGATTCTGCCCAATTGATTGTAAATACAATAGCTATGCGCCTCAGTCTGATTTTTGGTTCTTCACAGAAATGCGTACCTGAATAAATAAAGCAGTAAATTTAGAATAAAAAATGTCAACGAGTTTGCTCTATCATGGATTCGGTTTAACTGATCAGGAATACCTGAAAACTGAATATCGGAACGGAACGG
>JAJUGZ010000129.1 GCA_029265715.1 Bacteroidota bacterium | reverse complement strand
GCTATTCGCTTCGCGGATTTCACTGCGTGGATCTTTGCTGCGCTCCGATTCACAAGCTCAATTCCATTCCGGTGCTAACTTGATTAAAAAAACAAAAGCTGTTACGAAAAATTATTCGAAACAACATTGAAAATTTATACGGATGAAATATGTTTATTTTGATGGTGTTGTGTTTGTTTGCTGCATCGAACTTACGTTACCATAATCTTTTTTGCGAACTATTTTTATTCAATCGCCGGATTAAAATCGGGGGCTGCTTTATTGAACCGCAAAAAACGTTGTGAAACTCTGCGCGGATTTTGTGTCTTCTGAGGTTAAAAAATTGCTTTTGAGGTTAAACAAAAAAACAGGGACACGAAACCCGCGTCCCTGTTAATCATTCCGAAAAAAAACTCGCCAAAATTGAGTTGTGTGAGTTCGAAAACAATGATGCTGTTTGTCTTTTTATTCGCTTAATGTAACATCTAAGTAAACCGAATAACGTCCGTATGATTCATAAAACGGCTTATAAACAACACCGTCAATATCGAATTGCAATTTTTCCGGATCGCCGGTTATCGATTTACTGATGTCTTTTACATTCAGTGTTACCTTGCGCCATTCTTTCAGCGGTTCAGACTCCTGAGCTGCCAACAAAATTGGTCCGTAAAACAAACTGGCAATATTCTGCTGGTCCATAACCGGCTCCAGATAGAAATGAAATGGCATGCGCAACTCTATCTTGTCGCCGTCTTTCCATTTGCGTTTTATCGTAAGATAACTGCCAGGTTCAGCTTTCATTTTTTCACTCTTACCGTTAATCTTTACAAAAAAACCGTTGGTTGCCCAATGCGGTACGCGAACATGAAGCTCAAATTCACCATTTCCTTTAATGGTCAGCAGCGTATGGTCTTCTTTGGGGAAAGCCGTAGTTTGCGTTACGGTTATATTCTTTTCGGTCCATTTTAAGGTTGACGGCACGAACAGGTTCACGTACAATGCCTTGTTGTCGGTGCTTTTGAAATAAATCGAGTTCTGAAGTTTGGTGCTGCTCTCAAGCGCCGTACCGTTACAGCAGGTAAACCCGCTCATATCGTCGTTGCTAAACTGTTTTTCGGAACCGGCATTCAGCGGAACGTGATACGTATTGGCAGGAGAATCCTCGGCCACCGAAGCCAGGATGTGGTTGTAAAGCCCGCGTTCGTAATAGTCCATTAACTCGCCACGCTGTTCGAAGAGGAAAAGGTTGCCGGTTAGCTTGAGCATATTGTAGGTTGCGCAGGTTTCGTTCTGGCCATCAGCCGAGAAGCCGTTCTCGTAAAGTGTTGCCGGCTGGGCGATGAAACATTCCGCATTATTCGGGTTGCGCGCTCCGGCGACTCCACCGATACTGTACATATAGTCGTTTGTGACCATGTTCCAGAAATTATCGGCGATATGGAAATATTCAGGAGTTTCCGAGTCGCGGTAAATTTCGAGTGCCCCAACAATCTGAGGGATGTGTTGGTTGGCGTGCAATCCGCGGAATAAATCCACATTTTTTGCCAGTCCGTGAGAATGATCGGCGTCGCCATAAAATACTTTGATGTTGTCGAATAAACGGGCCACTTCCAGGTAGCGCGGCTCGTTGGTCAGGCGCGACAAGCGTGCCATTGCTTCGTTCATTCCGCCAAACTCGCCGGCAATGTATTTGTTCCACATGCTGATGAGTGTCGGGGTTGGCACTTTGCTCAACCGGGCACATACCCAGTCCCCCATGCCTTTCACAATTTCCAGCGCCTTTTCATTGCCGCTCACTTCATAAATATCCATCAGGCCGGCAAAGATTTTATGCAAGGTATAATAGGGCGCCCAGATTTTGGTTTTGTCGCCACCATAACTTGCCCCCTTTTCCAGCATGATGAACTGATCGGGCGGATAGGCGCTGATAAAACCTTTTCCCCAGTTCCAGTAATCGGTGCGGATACCTTCTTCGCTTAAATCCGAATCGTAGTTGGTTTTTCCCGGACCGTTTGGCACCGCTGTCGGGTCGGCCACAAATTCGCCCCCCGGGGTCTTTGGTCGTCCCGACATTTGCGACAGTTGATACAGCGTATTTACCATATAATCCATCTTGGCAGCAAAATTGGACTGAAGCGAGGCATCATAACCGGTGCTGGCATACGCCTGTGCAAGGGCGCTCAGATAATGCCCCGTAGCATGGCCGCGCAATTTCGTTTCCTGACTGTCCCATACACCGAGTGGTTTAGCTCCCTTCGGTTGTTCCTGGCCAAAGGCATTGCGAAACATATACAGAAAATCGTCGGGATTCGTTTTGGCTAAGCCTGTGATAAACTTATCGCGGTTTTCGATGAATTTTGTGATATGATTGTGACTGTCTCTATCTAATGTAACCTGATCGAGTTTAAAAAATTCGAGTGCGCGATTGGGTGTAACCACCGCTTTCGCTTTTTTAACTGTGACAATTGCTTTGGGTTGCAGGTTTGTTCCGGCAACTTTCCCGGTTACAGTATATGTTCCGGTAGTAAGCACCTGGCTGTTATCTTTGGGGGCCGGCCAGATTACCCGTACTTCAGGGCCTTCGATCCCGTTCATGTAAACACCTTTTACAAAGCGTGGCAAGCGTGGAAGATTGCCTACTTCGGTTTCGACCTGTATATCGGGAACACTTTTTAAGTAGGCATTGTACAACTGAGGCGTCGTTTCCGGAAATTGTTGAAGCTCGCTTTCCGGTTCATCATTAGTCCTGACCGTTGATTCGCCTTCGCTCAGCGCATTGCCATAAATCCGGGCGACCTGCTTGTCGTTCAGTGCGATGCGATAGATACGGAAATCGTGTAATTTGGCATCTAACCCGGTATTATCCGGATTCAGTGATTTTCCGATATAAAGTTTATTGGTTTCTCCTGAATTACTTTTGAACAGTTGTCGTAATTCAACGTCAACATTCTTTGTTTCATTAACAAGCGTTCCGTTTACGAATGTGCTGAGTGTTTTATACGGAACGTTGATCACCACAGCCACATGAACCCATTTATAAACAGGCAATGCGGTTGAACTTGCCATGTAATTTTTTGAATTCGTCAGGATCTGGGCCTGAAATTCTTCCTTATCGTTCATTCCAACGGGAGCTGCAAAGAAATGCGCCTTGCTGTCTTTCCCAAAATCGAAAAATAACTGGCCACTTTTCGCCGAGCGCAGGTAAATCCAACCAGTGATGCTGAGGGTTTGTTCGCCTGTCACCGATTCTGCCGGAAGCGAGATATACGTGTCGCCGTTTCCGTTTAATGAAAGCACATTACCGAAGAGCTCGTCTTTTACGAAATTGAAATCGGTTCCCTGAATGCTGCCATGCCAATTATTCCGTGACCAGTCTTTTAGATCCCCATTCAAGGTATAGCGGGAAATCAAACCTGTCTCTCCAATTCCATCCAAAATTTGATCGCCGTTTTGGGTAAATAGGGTGCTATTCCCCAGGGCCAAAAAGCACAAAAACAATCCTATGAAAAGCTTGTGTATCTTCATAATTAAATTTATTTAGATGTAAGTGAAATAAATTATTGTCGTATTTAAAACCTCGCTCACCCTACCTCCGGCAGCAGACGTTTCCACTCTCTGCGGGGAGAGAGTGGAAAAGCGAGCGCAGCGAGATTGTGGTGAGCCAATAATGATCGATAAAAATGCGACATTTCTTTTTTATTACTTATGATGTTGATTTGATTACTATTTTTCAATAAAGAGTTTCATTATTTAACTGCCGACAACCTTACAGCCAGAACCCCGTGCGCCGGGATTTCTTTAACCAACCGGTCGCTGGTTTTTCCAATGTTTTTGTGAGCCCACAAATCATATACATTGTATTCTTTTTTATGAATACTAACCTCGGATGCAAAGTACATGGTTTGCTTTTTCCAGTCGTAATTGAGTATCCATGGTTGGTTGGTGCGGTTCAGGAAACACACGGCAATTTCGCCGTTTGATAAAGGTTTGGCCCAGATTTCGTATTCCCCATGTCCATAAATTTGGTGGCCTGCTGCCCCAGTTTATCCTGATTAACGGCAATTACATCGGCATTGGTCAGTATTTCCTTGGTTTGGGCGTCCATGTTGCGGAGGTCGTTCCCTGCCATCAGCGGGGCGGCCAGCATGGCCCACAAGGTAAAATGGGTTTTGTATTCGTCGTAAGTCATCCCGCCGTTACCAACTTCAAGCATATCGGGGTCGTTCCAGTGGCCTGGTCCGGCGTATTGCTGCAAGGCTGCCTGTTTGTCGATGATATCGAGCACGCCCAGCCCGCCCCAGTCAAAGGTGCACTGGTAGCAATCGCGGATATCGGCTGTGGTACGCCACAAATGGCCAATGCCTTTTCCCCATTCCCACGGTTTGTTTTCTCCCCATTCGCAAATCGAGAAAACAATCGGGCGACCGCATTCTTTCAGTGCATCGCTCATGGTTTTGTAGGCGGCCTTGGCATTCTGGCCTTCGTCGTTGCACCAGTCGTATTTCAGGTAATCGACACCCCATTGGGCATACGTACGGGCGTCCTGAAACTGGTAACCGCGACTTCCGGGACGACCCTGACAGGTGGCTGATCCGGCACAGGAATAGATGCCGAATTTCAACCCCTTGCTGTGAATAAAGTCGCCCAGCGCTTTCATGCCATGGGGAAACCGTTCCGCATCGGGAATAATGTTTCCCAGCGAGTCGCGTCCAACCTGCCAGCAATCGTCAATCACAATGTAATTGTAACCGGCGTCGCGCATGCCGTTTCCGGCCATTTCGGTTGCCATTTCCATAATCAGTTTTTCACTCACATTGCAGCCGAATTTGTTCCAACTGTTCCAGCCCATGGGCGGGGTTTGCGCCAGATCCTCGAATCTCTGCGCTTTGCCGCTCATCGTCAAAAACGCGACCAGAGCAAGTATTCCAATTTTTTTTGAGTTCATTGATATTGATTTTATCATAGTCCTGTTTTTCCTGGCCTTATAGGGCACTTGTTTTTCTAATAACTCCTGAAAAGACAACCTTTTATTTTATCCACGATTCCAGCAAGACATTTTGCGCCGAAGTTGGGTTTGCCATTCTTTTAAATGTTTTGTTTCCTTGAAAAAAAAATCGGCAAAAGAAAACTATGCACAATTTGATTAGCTGATCTCAATCCGGGGAGATTATTTTTTATGTTGTAACCTCATAGATACATTGGTCATTTCCACGATGAATTGATGATATAACCCGGGCTTTCACCGGATGACCCACAACCGTGGAGAACATTTTTTCGGCAAAACCTTCGGAGCAAAAACAAAGGATCGAGGAACGAACACCTTTCTCTCTGTTCACCATCGGGCAAACGCAATACGATTTGTTTTCGTTGGCCACGATAACTCCCTTAGCCTTGTCGTAATTCACTTTCCAGCCCCATTCTTCAGAAATGAAGGCATTAAATTTTTCAATATCGCCCTTGTATGGAGCCAGTACATTGTCCATTTCAAGATAGTTGTAGTGCGCCGCCGCACATGGTTTCATTATTTTGCGACATTCCTCGTCGCCTGCATTTGCGTCAACATGCAGCAACAGCGTCGAAATCCAGTCTTGCATGAATTTCAGCTTTTTATCGTCGGGCTGTGACTCACCTGCCACTGCTTCGGAGGAAGCAGCCTGAACGCCCAACGAGGTAAACCCACAAAAACAAGCGCCTGCAAGGCACGCTTTTTGGAAAAAATCCTTTCTTGAAATAGTCATGATATTTACGATTTATTCATTTCCATTGTCCGTTGTTCCCATCTCATAGCGCATCCGTACATTTAATCCTGGCACCCGGTCTTTTGCCGAGATCCACTCTTTTGTTGATTTCGGCTTTGCAGGAGCAACGTTTTGCTTTTTTATGATCTGTTTGTTTCTTTTTATTGATTATCAGTTGTTTAAAAGCTAAAGCTCAGTTCGTATATTTTTTTGCCATCCAATCCACAATCGTGCATCAGGTAATCAGAAATCCACTGATATTTCTTTTCTGTGCCAACTGTTGCTTCGGCAAGGAACACATGCCTTCTGTTCCATAGCGATTCCGAAACAAAGAAAAGTTTTCGCAAATCGGCTACATTATAAGTACCATCAGTAAGTTGGTAGGTATTAAACGGAACTTCCCGGATAACGCTCGACCATTTCTTTTCATCGTATTCTGCCGGGAAAAGCTTAACCGTTGCCGCAACCGGGTTCCCGTCTTTTTTGACCGATACAAGCATTTTATCCGGAAAATCTTCATACATCATCCTATCAATCAAATCAGCTTTTTTTTGATTGCCAACTTTGTTTATGATTTTAATCGCGTAATCGCTCCAATACGATTCGGCATCGGGGGTGTAGCAGAAATCATTCATTAAACAATGTGGCGGCATAAATTTTTCATGGCTTACCGGGTTGTTTTCCGCTTCAATTACCTCGGCATACAAATCAATCAGGCCACGGAAATGCCCCAATTCGTGAGTTATGGCGCGGTAAGTATAAACTCCGAAATGATCGTTGTACTTGTTTTTCATTCCGTCAGAAGCATTAATTACGAGAATGGTTCCGATTCCGTCGTCATTTCCACAGCCACCACCGTATTCCCCGGCTTCGGCACCCTCGTAGAAAAAATCATACACAACCACCAATTTGAAGATATTCTTGTCCATTTTGTTGATTACCTTCGTGTTGGCGCCATTTTCGCCCCAGTACGAGCAACCTGAATAAACCACAATGTCATCAATGTCAGGGTTAAATCTATACTTGCGCTTTAACTGCTTCTTCTTATCTGAATTGTTAAACCTGAAGTTGATTTGATCCCATTGCTTTTTCAGTTCGGCCTTAAAATATTCCGGAGTTTTTGAATTCCAGCCTTTTTCGTCTATCGCAATTTTTACGTTGATGAAAATGCTATCTCCATTATCGTAGTCAGGCGCATACATGGGTTTCTTTATTTCAGGTGCATGCTCATTGAGAGTTGAAGATGCACATGAAAAAAAGAGCAACAAAATAGCCGGAAGTAGTAAAAGTTTAATCATTAAGATTTGCCTTATTTCTTTAGTAAAAGGTTAACGGAAACTGATTGACTGGCAAGTGGAACCTCAAAAGCCCCACGTCCGTTTTTATTTAACCCTTCAACGGTATATGTATTCCCAGCAGAAGATTCGATCCGCAGATATGCTTTCGGGCAAAATTCGTTTGCTATATCCAATTCAATGGTTACTTCCTTTGATTTTGGATTGAATGAAACAGACTTGAATTTTCCTGCGTCCAAAGTTAGCCATAACCTAACAGGGGCAATGAAAACACGCGATTTGGCCGCTGTGGTCAGATCAACTTTCACCCAATTATTGAGAGTCGACAAATTTCCGCCAAAGGCCAGCCAGCCAAATTCATTGGAATGGGCGATGTAGGTGGCCGAATTGATGGCGTAGCCAAAATATCCGCAGCCATAGTCGCCCGAAATTCCGTCATTTTTCAGATCAGTCGGGAACGAGTGGGAGGCGCACGGGGCAAAGCCGTCTTGGGTTATATTCGAAAGTGTTCCCAGAACACCGCCATAACCAACACGCAGCAGGTATAAATCCGGGGTTTCCCGGTATTGTTTCAATACCGGGATGGCATTTAGCCCCGAACCGTAATGATGGATCATTCGCTCGTAGCGTGAAAGTTTGCCCCCGTACAGAAAGTCCCAGTAACGGCGGGCGTTTCCGTTGTAAGCCCAATGCGGGATGGTTGGCATATAAGCCAAAATGGCTTTCAGGGTTATCGATGCTTTTTCGTCAAAACCAAAATATTTCGACCACATGTAAACCTCTTCCTGTCCGGTTGAATCCCACGACATTTCGCTGCCAAAGGGGTAGTTGAGCGATGCCCAGTGATCGGCGCGTCGTTTCATTGTTTTTTCAAGGTCGGCGGCCCAATCGGCGAATCCTTCCCGTTTTAGATCTTCCAGAATGAGAACGAATACTGTTCCTTCCATTTGACCGTGTTCGGCGTAATAAGGAGCCTGCTCCATCATTGCAATGGCCGTTTGGTAAGCATTTTCGAGGTACCATTGCCATGGTTGTTTGGTTACCATCCCGTTGTAGTTTCGCGCCAGACGGTACATTACCCAATGGGCTGCTGCCACGTGCGGATAATTGTATGAGCGGTCGGTAACCTCGGCGCCCTTACGGTTCCATGCCGACCAAACTTTGAAATTGATGTCGTTGCTGTACGTTCCGGCAGGCATACTGTCAGGTTCGTAAAAGAACATACTCTTACGTACACCATATTTCAGTTTACCTTCGTTATACTGGATGCCTCCCCAAAGCGTTTGCTGTACAAATGTTTCGAGTTTTTCAATTTCTTCCTTATCGGGCTGAACCAATTGTTTCATGATGGCATTCAGCCAGCTTCCGGCCCCCCCTTCGTCGCTCAATCCGCAAATCCAGGCGCGATGATCTTGTGTGACTTGCTGTTGCTTTTCGTAATCGTAGGTAATCACCGACGGACTGCGGTGGAACAGGTCGTTCGGTTGGTTAAACCACTGTTTGGTGGTCAGGAACTTTCCGTTGTCGGCGACTACCTGTGATTCGGGTTTTATGATTTTGTAATTGATTGATTGCTGAAGTCCATCATCGTAGGTAATTGTTACCCTTGAGCGGCCCCAGCCATTTCCTTTCAGGCTATATTCAACCCAACCTTCTTTTGTTTTACCAACAAGTGTAGCTTGCAAGAAGCCTTCGCCTTCTGTTTCAAAAGATTTTATTTTTTTGTTGTATTTCAGAAATAAGCGGGCATTTACATCTTGTGGAATGACGTATCCGGGAATGCCAACCGCAACCGGGCGATTGTTTTCGGCCAATGTTTTTTCGATAGTTTCGACTTTGTCGGTCAAAATGAATTTTACGCCAATGTTGTATGTTTCGTCTGGCCGGAGTACCAGCGATGTTGGCCTGTTCCATTGTTCGGAACCTTTCCATTCGTTTTCAGCGTAGGCTTTGCTGTGAACCATCCATTCGTGGAACCCTTCGAAGGTCGTTCCACGGGGTGTCGGGTCGTCCAGTAACGGGCGATAAGCTTCGAACGATGTTTTCCCGACCGGGACCACGAGCAGTACCGGTCCATGTCCATTCAACCGAACAATTTGTAAATAGCCGGCATTCATGCCAATGTAGGGGTCAAAAAATACATTTTCGTTATGTGCCTGATCCAGCTCTTTCCCGTCGAAAATGTTGTTGAAAATCATGGGGATGCCCAGCGCCCCGATTTCAAGGGGGTGGTTGGATTTATTTTTTAGTTCGAAGCGCAGAACAAGGCCCTTTTCTTCTTTTTCCCAATAACGGATTACTTGTAACGGCAACTTGTCGGGCAGGGTATTGGCTAAATCAGCTGCTGCCAGAACTGTTTCTTTTTCGGGTGAAAGCGGTTTTACCGGAGCGCGTTTGGCGGCTGTTGAGTATGGCTCCCACGATCCGTTCGCGGTTTTAATCCGGAAGTTCAGGTCGCCCAATTGATAAAAGCCGTCTTTATTCCGTTTGTTGAGCCATTCGTGCGGGGAGAAGTCGAATGTGGGTTCAGATGCGGGGTGAAGAGCTGAAACTGTTTGCGATGATTGGAACAGTTCGAGTTGAAATGCGGGGGTGTTGCAGGTCAAAACTCCTTGCTCAATTCCAAGTGTGGCTGGTTGGTCGTCGTTTTTTTGTGGCTGAGAAAAGCCTTGAAACGAAAGGGCTGACAAGAAAACGGATAGAATTACTCCCTGGAGGGTTATAAATGAATAGCGATTGAAGAAACAGTCTGATTTTGGTGATCCGGGCATTTTAGAAGAGCTACAGGGAGTCAGGCTCTTCGAATATTTTTTTGTCTGGTCCATTCGTATAAATTTTCAATGTTGTTTCGAATAATTTTTCGTAACAGCTTTTGTTTTTTTAATCAAGTTAGCACCGGAATGGAATTGAGCTTGTGAATCGGAGCGCAGCAAAGATCCACGCAGTGAAATCCGCGAAGCGAATAGC
>JAJUGZ010000163.1 GCA_029265715.1 Bacteroidota bacterium | reverse complement strand
GTACCACAATATGTTACTCATCGAACGATTTATTGGCGTGTTCGCTGTAAACCCAAACAAACTAAAAAATCAAGATATTGTCAAAGAACTTATATATTTCGGCACTATTGCCGCTTAAAATTTAACGGAGTATTGATAATATTAATTCGGGCAGAAAATTACGGTTTTTGTGGCAATATTTGGAGCCCGTACCTTTATTGCCTGGCAACCAGCCGGAAGAATATTAGAGCTTTACGTAATCGACGCCGTATGGATACCGGTTTGGACGCGAAAGCATGGCATTGGCTTCGTCGTCGTTGATAAAGCGTTCGGTTTTGATGTCCCAGTTCAGTTTACGGGGAAGTTTCATTGCGATGTGGCTGATCAGGCAAACCGTGCAGGCGCGGTGCCCCATTTCGATCGGTGAAACAGGTTGTTTGCGCGACTGGATGCAGTCGAGCCAGTTCCCGTGTTGATTATCGCTTTTGTACAGGTGAATCTCGTTTTCTCCGATAACCGATTGCAGGATCCTGGGGTCGCTGGCGTCGAGCGCTTTGCTGTTTTTTGCCTGTGTGTTCGGATCGGAAGCGGTTGCCTGATAATCGCCGCGCGAAACAAAAATCCAGCCCTCGGTGCCCTCATAACGGATTCCATTGGGGTAACCGCCGCTGATGTACATCATGACGTCATCCGGATATGCGGCTTTTACCATAAAATCGCCGTGCACATTCCACAAGCCGGAACGTGGAAATTCGGCGACAGCTTCTACCGATAACGGGCCGGAATATTCTGTGTTCATGCCCCAGTTGGCCGAGTCGATGTGGTGTTGCCCCCAGCCTGTAATCATGCCGGCTCCGAATTGTTCGCAGCGCAACCACCCCGGGCGGTCGTAGCCAACTTGCGGGTGGACGCGCATCTCGGTGTAATAGACTTCGGGGGTTGATCCCAGCCACATGTCGTAGTTGAGGTTGGCCGGAACTGGCATTTCCGGAGCATCGGGGCCGCTGGGGTCGCCCGGAAGCCCGATCCGAACGGTGTGAAGTTTGCCAATTCGTCCGTTGCGGACTAACTCGGCAGCAATCCGGAACTGAGCCGATGATCGTTGTTGGGTCCCCATTTGCAGGATAACGCCCTGCCGGTTGACGATATCGCTTAACAGGCGGCCTTCTTTGATAGTCAGCGACGTCGGTTTTTGCAGGTAGATGTCTTTTCCGGCCAGTGCCGCTTCGAGCGCCGGCTGGGCATGCCAGTGGTCGGGTGTGCTGATAATCACGGCGTCGATGTCTTTGTTCAGGAGCATCTCGCGGTAATCACCATAGGTTTTTACATTCAGGTACGATGTTGATTTGAACCTGTCGTTGTAATATTTCTCAAGGAATTGTTTGCCGTCTTTCAACCGGTTGGAATCTACATCGGCAACGGCCATTACGCGGGCCACGTCGTAGGCTAAAGTTTCCGGAAGGTCGTGTCCTTTTGCAATCCGGCCGAACCCGATTTGGCCAATGTTGATCTTGTTACTGGGAGCGTTTTTCCCCAGCACGCTTGATGGGATAATCGTAGGGGCTATAATCATACCAGCCGTCCCGGCCAGCGAATGGCGAATGAAATTTCTTCTTATCATTGGGTTAAGGGGTTTAGGGTTATTTTTCAAATGCAACTGTTGGAGGGTAGGCAAATCCTTCCCAAATCTGTTCAGCTTCGGCAGCGGATAGTTTTCCGTCGAAGACCAACAGTCGGTATTTCAGCGTGTAATCTTTTCCTTTCTCAAGACGCCAGTCGTTGTTGCGGATCGGGCAAAATTCAAAGTACATGTCGCCGCGGCCTTCGTTGGCATCGAGCGGCCAGACCCGCATGGGTTCCGGAAATTCGCGGTTGGCCGGGAAACTCATGAACAAAATCCCGCTTTGTCCGGAAGCTGTTCCTGATTCGCCGGCGATGATGCACCATCGGGCTTTGGAGCCATCGGCGTTTTTGCGGTCTTTGTTTTCTGATGTCAGGACCGAGCTGTTGTCTCTGTTCCATTTTTCGGTGGCACGGAACCCGATTCCTCCGCCATAGCGGTAGGCGGCCAGAAGGATGCCCGAATCGAGCGGAGTGTTCAGTGTACTGGTGTAATCGATCAGCCAGCGCTGGTTGTCTAAGTTCCATGCTCTGACATCGAAAATCTCGTTAATGGCAATGGCATCACCGCCCCGCGCCCCAAAATCGATGTGCTGCTGCAACGACCTGAATCCGGAGTAAACGGGACCCTCGGTTTCAGATAAGAACCCGGCGAAACGTACCGTTCCTTCTCCTTTTACGAGATTCCAGAAGTCTACTTCGCGTTTCCCGATGAAGGTTAGTGTCCAAGGGTTCCAGATGCCGTAATGGTGCCGGTGGTCGGGTGCCTGGATCCGGGTCAAAACTTCTCCTTCGGGCGACCAGAGCGGATGGATAAATGCGGATCGCCTGAAAATCGGGTCAACTCCTTCCGGAGGGTATACGGTTTGATATTGATAACTTAAGATGGGGCGGTTCCCCAGTTGGAGGGTCAGGGCTTTTGCGTTGTCGAGTATCTTAATGCCAGAAGCAGGCTGGGCTGCCGAATCGGTGGCAAGAACGAATTTGCGTTCGGTGTTTTTCGGGGTTTCTCCTGAAAGGATGAACCAGAGGCGCGTGCTATGCCCGGTTTCGATCTGCGACGGAACCTCAATGCGTTTGCCCTTTACCACTTCGTAGAGCACGGTCCGCCCTGAGCCGGAGTTGTATGCGATTCCATCGAGCGGCACGGATACCGGGCAATCCCGGCGATTGTAGTTTCCGGATAAAATCCGAAACGAAGCGAGGTCGCCAGCCAATGCGCAAAGCGGCAGCAGGATGGAAATCAGTGAAATTATTTTTTTCATCCGTATAAATTTTCAAAGTTGTTTCTTGCAATTTTCGTATCTATTCCTGTTTTTCAAACTAGTTTTTCAACGAGATGGAATAGCCATTTGTACATTTTCGGTTGGTATAAGCTTCTGCTTTTATGGCTATTTCATCTGTAAATAATTTGTTTTTAAGTTGTCAGATGGAATAGCCATGATCCGGTTATTATTTTCATTATCTGTTGGTGTTTGCAAATCATGGCTATTTCATCTGTTTATAAATTGATTTTTAATTGCCAGATGAAACTCGCCATTATAATCATGCCCTGGCGTGTGAGATTATCTCTCATGGCTCGTTTCATGGTTGTCAGGCTTGTTTATTGATTAGTTGATCAGGTTTTGAATGGTATCGATGAAGGCTCGAATATTTTCGCCTGGGACGTTTTGGGGCATGCCGCCGCCAACCGACCAAAGAACCCGGCTTTTGTCCTGAACTTCAGTTACCATTTGGCGGGTTTGGGCGGCAACCTGCTCGGGCGTCCCGGCAGCCATCACGTCGCGCGGGGGCAGGTTCCCGAGCAAAACAATGCCCGGACCGGCCAGGCGGGCAATTTCGTTGATGGAGTGTTCGAAGCTGAAATTAAACAGGTTGACTCCGATTTCTTTCAGAAATGGCGTGCTGATAAGCCCCTGTGCGTCGTTATGGAAGAACCTGACTTTGGTTTCGAAGGCGCCAAATGCTTGTTTCAGGTAGGGAACGGCAAACCCGGCACATTCTGTTTCGCCAATAAATCCAACAATGTCGTCGAGCAACAAGATGCCCTCGATGGTTGGAAATGTTTCTTTTTGCAGCCGCAGCCAGTCGACAGTAAAATCGGTGATTACCTTCAGCAATTGGTGAGCTTCGTCCGGGTTCATCATCAGGGCCATCATAAATTCGGTGGTTCCCATCAGGAACGATGCGATGTTGAGCGGGCCACGTGCCACAGCAAATTTTATTTCGTGTCCCATTTCCTGAATACGGGGCTGCATGGTTATCAGTCGTTGGAGGATAAATGGGAGCATGCCGTCGGTTTTCGGGTTGGGCTTTTTCAGGTTTGGGATGTCGTCAATCTGGTGGATCACCCTGTCGGCATGAGGCAGATTGTATTGGTTCCAGATTTGTTTGGCGCCAAAGGCCGACGGTTCGGAACACATGCCGTACTCCGACCAGAACCCGGGCAGGAACATCGCCTCGGGAAACATTTCGATGGCTTTTTTGTTGGCTTCAAACCACAATTCGTCGGAGCAGTAGTATTGGAGGGTTGAGATCCCGTACCATCCCGGGAGCCAGGGGCTGTCGATGATAAACCCGATGGGTGTGTTTGATGGCTTTTCGCCCGAAATAAGGCACAGCAGGTCGTGCCATTGCTGTTTGTTCATAGTCGTTTTTTATTAGGTTTCTCCAAAGTTAAGAGTCTCCCAACTTTGCAACCAGTATAATTTTTATCACAGTTTGTATTATTTTAGCAAAACAAAAAGGTTCGGACGATGAAGATCATGCACGAGCAGGTAAGTTTTCAGCCGCGTAATATGCTGAAAGTAAAATGGGATGATTTTCCTCATTTCACCTATCCATGGCATTTTCACAGTGAATACGAAATTGTTTATGTGTTGAAAAGCCATGGGAAGCGGTTTGTGGCCGATAGTGTGGAAGCGTTTGGCGCAGGAGACCTTGTCTTACTCGGGAGCCAGCTCCCACATTTCTGGAAGAGCGACGAATCGTTTCACTCTGGCCGGAGCCAGACCAATGTAAATGCCATTGTTGTTCAGTTTCATCGAGATTTTTTCAAAGAAGCGATTAATTCCTATCCGGAGTTTTTTTGCATCCAGGAATTGCTGAAAAGAGCATCGCAAGGGATTGTTTTTCAGGACCCCGACAGAGCTAAGATCGGGAAAATGCTCAAACGGCTTTTACATTTAAGTGGACTGGACCGCATTCTTTACTTCCTGAAACTGTTGGAAACGATGGCCCGGTCGGAACATTCCCGGACATTGGCCAGTAAGGGCTATCAGCTCGAAAATCATAAGAACCTGGATAGCCGTCTCGACAAAGTGATGCATTTTATCAACACGAATTATCGCCGGAAGATCAGTCAGCAGGAAATTGCCGATAAAATTGGGATGACCCCGGCTGCTTTCTGTCGTTACTTCAAAGAGAAAACCGGCAAGGGGTTTATCGATTTTGTCAACGAGATGCGCATCGGGTTTGCGTGCAAACTGCTAATCGAGCAGCGGTTGACTGTTTCTCAGGTTTGTTTCGAGTGTGGCTTTGGCAATCTGTCGAATTTCAACCGCATTTTTAAACGGCAAACCGGGGTTACACCGACTGAATACCAGTTGCAGTTTATCCGGGCAACGGGATGAGCGTTTGGTTGAAAATGCAACCTTCTTTCCGGGGATTTTGTTACTTTTCGGGAATAAATCTGGAGATTACTACACATTTAACAATACTCCGTTAAATTTTAAGCGGCAATAGTGCCGAAATATATAAGTTCTTTGACAATATCTTGATTTTTTAGTTTGTTTGGGCTTACAGCGAACACACCAATAAATCGTTCGATGAGTAACATATTGTGGTACAAT
>JAJUGZ010000155.1 GCA_029265715.1 Bacteroidota bacterium | reverse complement strand
TCAAATAGGCCTAGCATATTGATATTCTTCATTGTTGCTCTTTCTTGTACTGTAAAATAGGCAATCTAACCATATATCCCATGCTTAAAATATTAACAATTAAACAAATATATTAACATTGGGTTTTTAGAGATGCCCTAAAAAAATAATTGGTTGCTGCCGGCTTGTCCCCCAAGGTCCGTTCATTTAGAATGAGTACAAATAGAGATTGTGTGTAATTTGGATTTGGTCTTGATTAAAATAAATTCACATATAACTATTTGTATATTAGTATTTTTGTTGTAATTTATTATGTATCAAAGAAGACGGGAAGTAAGTGTATGTTTTTAAATATTGAAAATTAGACATATATCAATATTAATAATTCTATATGTTTGTTGTTGTATCAGAAAAATACGATTGTCATGGTTCAAAATCGGCGTGATTTTATAAAAATATCTTCATTGAGCGCAGCAGGGGTTATTTTGGGCGCACCGTACCTGCGATCGGCAGTTTCAGCTATCGGAAAGCAAGAGGCTTTGAACCTGCAGCGTACCCCTACCTATTGCGAAATCTGTTTTTGGAAATGTGCAGGATGGGTATACAAAAACGATGACGGGAGCATCAAAAAAATTGTTGGAAATGCCGACGATTCCAATTGCAACGGGCGCTTGTGCCCCCGGGGAACTGGTGGGGTTGGCATGTATTACGACGAAGACCGGTTAAAAACTCCGTTGATCCGGGTAACCGGGAAAAACGGTGAGCAAACCTTCAGGGAGGCATCCTGGGATGAGGCTTTGGATTTGGTTGCACAAAAAATGCAGCAAATCAAAGAAAAGCATGGTGCCGAATGTACAGCTTTGTTTACGCATGGCTCAGGTGGCCATTATCTGGGTAACTTGCTGAAAGCTTTTGGTTCGGGGAACATTGCCGCTCCGTCGTATGCCCAGTGCCGTGGCCCGCGCGAGGTCGCATTCGTTGCTACCTTCGGAGCCGGACTTGATTCACCAGAACCAACGGATATCCGCGATACCCGTTGCTTGGTACTGATTGGATCACATCTGGGCGAAAATATGCATAATGGGCAGGTTCAGGAGATGTCGGATGCCATTGATAAGGGGGCTTCGATTATTACAGTCGATCCCCGGTTTTCGACCGTGGCAGCCAAATCGAAATTCTGGCTGCCGATCAAGCCGGCTACCGATAATGCACTGCTTCTGGCATGGATCCATGAGATTATTTACAATGAATGGTACGATCAAAAGTATGTCGAAAAATATACCTATGGTTTTGACCAGTTAAAAGAGCATGTGCGGAACTTTACCCCCGAATGGGCATTTGGCATTACAACAATCCGTCCGGAGATCATAACCGAAACGGCCCGTGAAATGGCCAACGCAGCTCCGTCTGTGATTATTCACCCGGGACGGCATGTAACCTGGTATGGCGACGACACCCAGCGTCTTCGGGCCGTGGCTATTCTAAATGCTTTGCTGGGATCGTGGGGGCGGCGCGGCGGTTTTTATCAGCCTGAAAAGCTTTCAGTCCCCGAACATCCAATGCCTTCATTTCCTAAACCTGCACGGACCTGGCGCGATGCTATGAATGGCAAATACGCACTGGCCGACCTGGCCTTGGCTTCCGGCGTGTGCGATGCAACGATTCCGTCGCCAAACCTTGATTGCAGCATTAAAGGTTGGATTGTGAACGGGACAAACTTGATTATGACGTTGCCTGATCAGAAAAAAACAATTGAAGCGATACAGAACCTGGAGCTGCTGGTGGTAATTGATACCATGCCCATGGAAATTACTGGTTATGCCGATGTGGTGCTTCCGGAGTGTACCTATCTGGAACGGTGGGACGATTTGAGGGTGGTGCACGGGCGTGAACCGAACATTGCGTTGCGAATGCCGGCAGCCGAACCAAAATATAACACGAAGCCAGCTTACTGGATTGCCAAAGAGTTGGCTAGGAAGATGGGGCTGGGTGCGTATTTCGATTGGGAAAATTTTGAGGATGTGCTCGACTGGCAATTGAAACAGATCGGTTCTTCGCTCGAGGAAATGAAACGCATTGGCGTGAAGAATTTCCCGCGTGAAAGCGGTCCGTTGTATTTTGCAGAGGGAGAAGATATCGAGTTTGATACCAATACGGGTAAGATTGAATTGTATTCCACAGCTTTTGAAGCTGAAGGGTTCGACCCGATGCCGGGTTATACACCTCATGAAGAACCACCGGCCGGATATTACCGGTTAAATTATGGCCGTGCCCCGATGCACACCTTCAGCCGTACGTCAAATAACCCGAACCTGACCGATCTGATGGATCATAACGTTTTGTGGGTCAATCCGAAAGTGGCTAAAGAATGGGGCCTGAGCAACGGGCAGCCGGTTTATCTGGAGAACCAGGATGGCGTGGTTTCCGATTTTCCGATTAAGGTCCGGGTAACCGAGCGTATCCGTTTCGATTCTGTTTACATGGTTCACGGGTTCGGGCATGCCGATAAGAAGCTGAGCCGTGCGTATGGGAAGGGGGCCAGCGATTCGCAGTTGATAACCAAAGTTCTGACCGACCCGATCATGGGAGGGACCGGCATGCGCGGCAATTTTGTAACCTTCCGGTTTGAAAAGAAAGAAAGTGAGGTGAAATCATGAGATATGCAATGGCTATTGACACAAAAAAATGTGTTGGATGTTCGGATTGCGTGGTGGCTTGCCAAACAGAGAACAACGTACCGATTGGGTATTGCCGCGACTGGATTGTTGAGGTGACCGATGGCACGTACCCCCAACTGGAAATCGAAATTCGTTCGGAACGCTGCAACCATTGCGATAATGCGCCGTGTGTGCGCTGTTGTCCGACCGGGGCCAGTCATTTCGAACCGGGAGGCATTGTGACTGTGACCCACAACAAATGTATTGGTTGTGGAGCCTGTATTGCCAGTTGCCCGTATGATGCCCGCTATTCACATCCTGATGGATATGTTGATAAATGTACGTTTTGCATTCATCGGATACAGAAAGGAGAGAAGCCGGCTTGTGTTTCGGTGTGTCCGACCAAATGTATGTATTTTGGCGATCTGGAGGATCCGAACAGCGACGTATCGCGTATCCTGAAAAAGCGGAAATACAAGACATTAATCCCTGAAGCTGGAACAAAACCACAGGTTTATTATCTGATTTAAACAAACCCGTTATGAGAGAAGAATTAATCACCAGCGGACGCCTGAATCCGCATATCGATCCGCATTTGGAAATCTGGCACTGGCAAATTCCGCTTTACCTGTTTCTGGGTGGGTTGGCTGCCGGAATCTTGTTTTTCGCAGCACTATATACCATTCTGGGAAAAGAAGACAAATATCCGGGAGCTGTTCGCCGGGCGCCAATTATTGTGCCTTTTTTGCTGATCATTGGGTTAACAGCTCTTTTTATCGATCTCCGGCATAAATTGTTTTTCTGGCAGCTGTATACCACAATCCGGTTACAGTCGCCCATGTCGTGGGGTGCCTGGACTTTGCTTGCCATTACTCCGCTTTCGTTTGCCTGGGCTGCGCTGCATATTCGCGAATTCTTTCCGAACTGGGACTGGAAATTCACCATCCTGAAAGAAATTGAAAAATTTTTGTTGCAGTATAAACTAACGATGGCCTGGGTTATTATCATTTTGTCGGTCATATTGGGCATTTATACCGGGATTTTGTTCTCGGCGTTTAACGCCCGCCCGCTATGGAATACCTCTATTCTGGGACCGTTATTCCTGACATCCGGTTTGTCGGCCGGGGCTGCGGCCATTATCCTGTTTGCCACAACCAAAAAAGAACGGGTCTTGTTTGCTAAGATCGATCTGATGTTGATTGGGATCGAGTTGTTTCTGATCATTCATATGTTCATGGGATTCTTGGCCAGTACCGAAGTTCAGATCGAAGCAGCAAACCTGTTTCTGGGCGGTAGTTACACCGCACCATTCTGGATTTTTGTAGTCGGGATGGGAATGGTCGTTCCTGCGATTCTCGAAATTCTGGAATTACGCCACATTAAAGTGCCGGTTGTTATTCCGGTTGTGCTGGTACTATTCGGAAGTGTGATGTTGCGCTTTATTATCGCGTATGCCGGACAATTTAGCCGCTGGCTATATTAACAAACCGGTTCGCAGTTCGTTTTTAACTGTTTATCATCTAAAATCTTAACAATATGACAAAGGATAAAGAACCCCGCAAGTATATGAACCCATATCTCGGGGGTGTTTTATTGGGCCTGATCCTGGTGGTTACTTTCTGGGTTTCGGGCCGAGGCCTTGGCGCCAGCGGGGCACAGAAGAGTATCGTGGTTGCCGGGGTTGAAGCACTTGCTCCTCAGCATGCAACCAACGCCAGTTTTTACAAAGAATACGGAAGTTCGCACGAAAGTCCGTTGAAATCATGGTTGGTATATGAAGTACTCGGAGTGCTTGTGGGTGGTTTTATTTCAGGGGCATTAGCCGGGCGGCTGAAATTTACGGTGGAAAAATCGCCTAAAATTACCAGTAAGACGCGCATTATTTTTGCCGTGATTGGCGGGATCTTGTTCGGGTTTGGCTCGCAGTTGGGGCGCGGATGTACCAGTGGTTCGGCTTTAACCGGGATGGCTGTTCTCTCTGTTGGAGGCTTTGTTACCATGATTGCCATTTTTGGAACTGCATTTGCCCTGGCTTATTTTGCCCGCAAACTCTGGATTTAGCCGCCTGTAAGGTCTGCGTTCAGTTCAATCATTCACTCATTCAATAAATCAATAGTTTATGGGACCATTAGTTGTCAACGAAATAATATCTCCGGAAACCAATTTGCTGATTGCTTTTTTAATTGGAATAGGTTTCGGATTTGTGCTCGAGTCCAACGGATTTTCATCGAGCCGTCGGTTGGCCGGCATGTTTTATGGTTACGATACAACCGTGTTGAAAGTATTTTTTACGGCAGCCATCGTCGGGATGCTCGGGTTACTGTTCTTCAGTTTGTTTGGTTGGCTCGATTTAAGCCTGATCTATATTAACCCAACGTTTCTTTGGTCAGCCATTGGAGGCGGCGTTATTATGGGGGCCGGCTTTATTTTGGGCGGGTATTGCCCCGGGACATCGGTTTGTGCGGCCGCCATCGGGAAGCTGGATGCACTGGCTTTTATCGGAGGTATTTTTATTGGGATCTTCATTTTTGCCGAAGGTTATCCGTTATGGGAGGAATTTTATAAAGCTAAAAACTTAGGATCGCCGGTTATCAACGAGCTGTTTGGTTTCTCAAGGGGCGTGATGGTTTTCCTGATTATTTTGGTTGCTTTGGCGATGTTTTGGGTGGGCGAATGGGCCGAAAAGAAATTTGCCCGCGACGATTATAAAATCAATCAACACTAAAAACGATAAATTAACCTAAGTGTTAACCGATCATACAATCCGAATTGGGTTAATGATGGTTATTCTCCGGCAACTGCCGGGTTTGATCCTTGATTGAAAAACAATAGTTAATTACGAAAATTGTGCGATCACCTTTGAAAAAATAGTCACATGAAGATGAATTCACGCTTATTACTGGCAGCGGTAATTGTTCCGCTTGGACTAATCATTGCGGCGGTGCCTGAAAATACAACCCGGCCATACAAATTAACAGCCGAAGAACTTTTGACAGAGGTTAGCGAAGGCCGTCAGTTCATGTCGCCTGATGAAATAGCCCAGATGTTGGTCGATAAAGACCCATCGCTGCAATTGATTGATGTTCGCAGCACTGGCGAATTTGAGAAGTTTAGTTTGCCCGGAGCAATCAATATTCCGCTCGAAAATCTGTTAAATCCCGAATTTGAAGATGTGTTGAACCAAGACGTGAAGTTGAACGTGTTTTATTCAAACAGCAGTAATGTCGCTAATCAGGCTTGGATGATTACCCGTCAGTTGGGATACAAGAACAATTACGTTTTGCAGGGCGGTCTGAATTATTGGGCTGAGACCATTCTGAACCCGGAGAAACCAGCCGAAACCAGTCCGAATGAAGAAATTGCCAGGTATAATTTCCGGATGGGGGCCAGTCAGGCCCTTGGTGGCGGGGCTGATGTTTCTTCTGCCGAGAATACTGCCTCTGCTCCGGCTGCCGGAACAAAGCCGGTTATTCAAAAAGCCAAGAAGAAAAAAGGAGCATCCGGAGGATGTTAGTTTCAATGCATGGGCGGGGTGAATCGACTGAGAGGCTGTTTAAATTTAGGTTATCGAAAAATTTAAAACTCAATTTTATCATTTTTCACTCACCCCAAGCCCGGTAAACCGGACTTTTGAGGGCGTCTCAAAAGTCCGAGGCACCCTCTTTTTATTACAATACTCCGTTAAATTTTAAGCGGCAATAGTGCCGAAATATATAAGTTCTTTGACAATATCTTGATTTTTTAGTTTGTTTGGGTTTACAGCGAACACGCCAATAAATCGTTCGATGAGTAACATATTGTGGTAC
>JAJUGZ010000175.1 GCA_029265715.1 Bacteroidota bacterium | reverse complement strand
TTTGAAAAACAGAAATAGATACGAAAATTGTAAGAAACAACTTTGAAAATTTATACAGATGAAATAGCCATGATTTGCAAACACCAACAGATAATGAAAATAATAACCGGATCATGGCTATTCCATCTGACAACTTAAAAACAAATTATTTACAGATGAATACAATAGCTACAAAAAACCATACACCCCAGCGTGCAGCACACTCGGAAAGCAACTTCAGTACAAAAAAAACCGAAGGCATTGGCCCCGGAATGAACGAACGCATCCAGAAGCTGCGCAAACTATCTGTTGAAACTGAACCCACCCTGTCGATTGAACGGGCATTGATCGAGACCAGATTTTACAAAGAGAATTTCGGCAAATATTCGATCCCGGTTATGCGGGCCCTCAACTTTATGGAACTCTGCAAGCAGAAAACCATTTACCTGGGAGAGGGCGAATTGATTGTGGGCGAACGCGGCCCGGCCCCGAAAGCCGTACCTACGTTCCCCGAACTGACCTGCCACAGTGTAGAGGACCTGAACATTTTGAATACCCGCGAGTTACAACGCTACACCATTTCGCAGGAAGATATTGACACCTATGCCCGCGAAGTAATCCCCTACTGGGAAGGGCGCACCCAGCGCGAACGCATTTTCAACCATGTGCCGCAGGAGTGGAAAGCTGCCTACGAAGCCGGCCTGTTCACCGAATTTATGGAACAACGCGCCCCGGGGCACACGTGTCTGGACGGGAAAATCTACCAGAAAGGCTTGCTCGATTTCAAGAAAGACATTGCCGACCACATTGCCCGGCTCGACTTCCTGAACGATCCTGAAGCGACCGACAAACTGGAAGAACTGAAAGCCATGGACATCTCGTGCGACGCAGCCATCTTGTTTGCCGAACGCCACGCCGACCTGGCCGATGAATTGGCAAAAACCGAAAAAGACCCGAAGCGGGTGGAAGAACTGAAAAAGATTGCAGAGGTCTGCCGCTGGGTCCCGGCCCATGCGCCGCGCGATTTCCACGAAGCCATCCAGATGTACTGGTTCATGCACCTGGGCACCATTACCGAGCTGAACGGCTGGGACGCCATGAACCCGGGCCATTTCGACCAACACCTGGAACCGTTCTATTACAAAGGCATTGAAGAAGGAACGCTGACCCGCGAACAGGCCAAAGAATTGTTGTGCTGCTTCTGGATCAAGGTAAACAACCATCCGGCGCCGCCAAAAGTCGGGATCACCGCCCGCGAAAGCGGAACGTACAACGACTTTACCAACCTGAATATCGGCGGCGTACGTCGCGACGGCTCGGATGGCACCAGCGAAGTTTCGTACATCATGCTCGAAATCATTGAAGAGTTGCACATCCTGCAACCCGGAAGCGCGATCCACATCAGCGCCCGCACGCCCGATCGTTTCCTGAACGCAGGCTGCAAAGTCATCCGCCAGGGACACGGTTACCCGTCGGTATTCAATCCGGATATTTACATTCAGGAACTGATGCGCCAGGGAAAATCGCTGGAAGACGCCCGCGAAGGCGGTTGCAGCGGGTGTATCGAAGTGGGCGCTTTCGGGAAAGAAGCCTACATCCTGACCGGCTACCTGAACGTGCCCAAAATTCTGGAAATTACCCTGAACAATGGCATCGACCCGGTTACCGGAAAAATGGCAGGAATCCAGACCGGCGACCCGCTCAGTTTTAAATCGTTCGAAGAATTATACCAGGCTTTCCTGAAACAACTGAATTTTGTGGTTGACCAGAAAATCCGCGTCAGCAACTACATCGACCGCATGTTTGCCAAATATGCGCCGGCCCCGCTGCTGTCGGTCCTGATGGACGATTGTATTGCCAAAGGCCGCGACTACTACAACGGCGGGCCGCGTTACAACACCAACTACATTCAGTGCACCGGCCTGGGAACCATCACCGACAGTTTATCGGCCTTGAAAAAGCATGTTTTCGAAGACAAAACCTTCAGCATGAAAACCATTTTGGATGCTGTGGCCAAAAACTTCGAAGGCGAAGAGGTATTACGCCAGATGATCATTAACAATACGCCGTTCTTTGGCAACGACGACGACTACGCCGACAGCATTGCCGTGCGCGTTTACAACGACCTGTTCGACGCCATCGACGGAAAGCCCAATACGAAAGGCGAAACATTCCACCTGAACATGCTTTCGACCACCTGCCATGTTTATTTCGGCAAGGTAATGGGGGCAACACCCAATGGTCGCCTGGCCGGAAAATCGATTTCCGACGGAACTTCGCCATCGCAAGGCTGCGACACCCATGGCCCTTCGGCCGTGATCCGTTCGCTGACCAAAATCGATCAGGTAAAATCGGGCGGCACCCTGCTGAACCAGCGGTTCCTGCCCAGCCTGCTGAAACGCGACGAAGATATCCAAAAGCTGAACAAACTGATCCGGAGTTATTTCTCGCTGGGCGGGCACCACATCCAGTTTAATATTGTGGATACGGCTACCCTGCTGGCAGCCCAGGCCCATCCGGAAGATTATCGCGACCTGCTGGTCCGTATGGCCGGATACAGCGATTATTTCAACGACATGAACGAAGACCTTCAGCAGGAAATTATTGACCGTACCGAAAACGAATCGTTTTAATGGGAAGAGGGTTAATATTCGACATCAAACGGTATGCGATCAACGATGGCCCGGGCATCCGGGTGACGCTCTTTTTCAAAGGGTGTCCCCTGCATTGTGCCTGGTGCCATAATCCGGAGAGCATATCGGCCCATGCACAGAAAATGTACACGGCCTCGAAATGTATCGGGGCCCGAAAGTGCATCGAGGCCTGCCCGAACAACGCGTTAACGCTGACCCGGAACGGCATTGAAACCAATGGCGACCTTTGCACGCTTTGCGGAAAATGTGCGCTGGTTTGTCCGACCAAAGCCATCGAAATGTCGGGGCGCGAATACACGACCGATCAATTGATGAAGATCATCGAGCGGGAAACCATCTTTTTCGACCACTCCGAAGGGGGCGTAACATTTTCGGGCGGAGAACCGCTCATGCACCACCGGAAGCTGATTGACCTGCTCGACCGTTGCGGCGAAAAACAGATACACCGCGTGGTTGATACCTCGTTGTTTGCCCAAACGGAAATTGTGCTGGAAGTTGCCAAACGAACTGAGCTGTTCCTGGTCGACCTGAAAGCTTTTGATCCGGAAGTTCACCAGAAATTTACCGGCGTGCCCAACGACCTGATTCTGAAAAACATCCGCACACTGGCCGAAAACGACATTGATTTCATCATCCGCATCCCGTTTATAAGCGGAGTAAACGCCGACGAAGAAACTGTTGCCCGGGAAGCTGAGTTTTTATCGTCGATCCCGTGGAGCCGGAAAGAAGTTAACCTGCTGCCCTATCACGATATTGCCAAAGGGAAACACAAAAAACTGGGCTCGGAATACCAGCCCGGCAATTTCGAAACCCCTTCGGACGAAACGATAAAAAAAGCACAGGACATCTTTAAAGCCAACGGGATAAAAGCCACTGTTGGCGGATAAATAAAGGGGATTCAGGCCTTCAGGCACCGCGGAAACTTTTTCACCAAGATTCAACGTCATGGATAATTACTAACTACCTTTGATCTATGGATGTATTGACCCCAGAACAACGAAAAAAAAACATGCGGGCAATTCGAAGCAAGAATACCCAAATTGAAGAATTGCTGGCAAAAGCCCTGAGGAAACATGGGGTAAGGTATCGCCGTGATAATTCTAAGATATTTGGCAAACCTGATTTTACATTTAGGCGACTTAAAATTGCAGTGTTTTGTGACAGTGAGTATTTTCATGGAAAAGATTGGGAAATTAACAAGCACAGAATAAAAACAAATGCTGAGTTTTGGTAAGCCAAGATAGAAAGCAACATTGCAAGGGATAAATTAGTAAATGAAACACTGTTGAAAAATGGCTGGAAAGTAATTCGATTCTGGGGGGAAGAAATTAAAAAAAATCACTATTATCCGACTAATCTAAAATTCTGAAGATATTGTCTTCTAATTTTCTGGTAGTCAGTCATTATTGTTTTTATTTCAAAAGTCACCCCCCCTTCAAAATGCAAGTTTTGTTTGCAAGGATGATGCGGTGAAC
>JAJUGZ010000011.1 GCA_029265715.1 Bacteroidota bacterium | reverse complement strand
TTGTACCACAATATGTTACTCATCGAACGATTTATTGGCGTGTTCGCTGTAAACCCAAACAAACTAAAAAATCAAGATATTGTCAAAGAACTTATATATTTCGGCACTATTGCCGCTTAAAATTTAACGGAGTATTGTAAACAGTTAAATATTCAATAATCAAATCTAAACTATGGAACTAAAAAAACAAACATGGGGGGTAATCATTGCAACCCGTAACATTTTCAATGCGAAACTGGCCGTTGACGCCCGTGCGAAAGTATTGGCAAAGCTCGAACAGATGGGGTTCAATTCAATTATTTTGCCTTCGGAAGAAACCCCGACCGGAAATATTGAAGGGTATCCCGACGCGGTGAAATGCGCTGAGCTATTCCGCAAAAACAGCGACGTCATTGATGGAATTTTGGTTGTGTTGCCCAATTTCGGCGACGAACTGGGCGTGGTAAATTCCATTAAAATGTCGGGTTTAAAAGTTCCGGTTTTGGTTGTTGCTGTTGACGACGAGAATGATAAAGTAGATGTGAAAAGCCGTCGGGATGCTTTCTGCGGAAAGCTGTCGGTTTGCAACAATTTCTACCAGTATGGGGTGAAATTTACAGATACCATTTACCATACATATAGCCTCGATAGCGCTGAATTCACAAAAGACATCCTGAAATTTTCAGCCATTTGCCGTGTTGTTAAAGGACTGAAAGGGTTGCGCGTTGGTGCTGTCGGTACCCGTCCGATTGGTTTTCAGACCATGCGGGTGAGCGAAAAACTGTTGCAGGCCAGCGATATCACGGTCGTTCCAGTTGATATGTCAGAGATTATTGCCGCCGCCGAAAAAATCAGTGAAAACGATCCGGCGGTTATTGCAAAAGTACAGGCTATTCAGAGTTATGGCTCTTGCGCGGTGGTGGCTAAAAACAAGATTGCCAAACAAGCCCGCTTCGGACTGGCCGTTGAGCGTTGGATCGAGGCCAACAATATCGACATTTCTGCCATTCAGTGCTGGGAGTCAATCGAGAAAAACTACGGGTGTGCCGCCTGTGTGACGATGAGTATGATGGGCGAAAAGCTTATGCCTTCGGCTTGCGAAGTTGACGTAGCCGGAACGGTTTCGATGTATGCTTTGGCGTTGGCGGCTCAAACACCTTCAGCATTGCTCGACTGGAACAATAATTTTGCAGAAGATCGCAACAAAGTGGTTTGTACCCACTGCAGCAACTATCCGAAATCATTCTTCCAGAACGATATTGAAATCGGCAGTCTCGACGTATTGGGAACTGTTCTGGGTAACGAAGACACGTTCGGTGCGGTGAAAGGTAAAGTTGCCGCCGGCGATATGACTTATTTCCGCATTTCGACTGACGATCAGAAAGGCATCATCAAATCGTACTTGGGCGAAGGCAGCATGACCAACGATCCTTACGGAATGGACGGCGGGATTGCTGTTTGTGAAATACCCAATCTGCAGGGACTGATGAAATTCATGTGTAAAAACGGGTTTGAACACCACGTGGCGATGGTCCGCGGGCATGTTGCCGAAATTCTCGAAGAAGCCATTGGTAATTATCTGGGTTGGGAACTTTATAAACATCAATAATACCGAAGTCTATGTTTTTAGTTCATAATTACGCGTTAGCAGTTTTCTTTTTTGTAGTGGCCATGACCTGTTGGGGTTCATGGGCCAATACACAGAAGCTGGCGGCCCGGAATTGGCGGTTCGAACTCTTTTATTGGGATGTGGTATTAGGCTTACTTCTTTTCTCTCTGTTGGCTGCCTTCACATTGGGAAGTCTTGGGAGCGAACCCGGAGGACGGACATTTCTGGAAGATCTGTCACATGCCGATGCTAAAAGTATAGCCTTTGGTATGTTGGGGGGAGTTATCTGGAACTTAGGCAACTTACTATTGGTTGCTGCGATTGCAGTCGCCGGATTGGCAGTGGGGTTTCCAATTGGCGGTGGGATTGCCTGGCTGGGCGGAACGATTCTTGGCTTTATCATCGAGATTGCGACCAAAGGGGAAAGCAATAGTAATCCGGTTTTGCTTTTCATGGGAATGGCATTGGCTATTGCCGCGATTTTCCTGAGTATGTTGTCGTATAAGCGGCTAACTGCCTATCAAAAGAAAGCAAGCGTAAAAGGCATTTTGTTGTCGGTATTGGCCGGGTTGTTTATTGCGCCGTTTTATACCGTGACGATGTACGGAATGGATCCGGCTTTTGGGCTGAGCGGTACCGGAACCCTGACGCCATACTCCGGTGCCGTATTTTTCGCTTTGGGCGCTTTTTTGAGCACATTTATATTCAATCCGTTCTTTATGGCACGACCTGTTGAAGGTTCTCCTGTAAAAATGAGCGAATATCTTAAAGGTTCATTCAAATCTCACCTGTGGGGTGTTTTAGGTGGTTCAATCTGGATGTTTGGAATGGTCGTGAGCTTTATGTCTTCAGGAGAAGGGTCAACAATTGCGTATGCGCTAAGCAATGCTGCGCCGGTTGTGGCCATTCTGTGGGGCGTGTTTGTCTGGAAAGAATTTAAGGGAGCTCCCAAAGGAACTAATGGTTTATTGGCGACAATGTTTTTCCTATTTCTGGTTGGGTTGGTTTTAATCACGATGTCGAATTCATAGGAATAGGTGGCTGAATATAAAATGAAAAGGAAACGGGTGGCAAGAGATGTGGGTTTGTTGCTTCCTGTTTCCGATAAATTAGATAGAAAATGATTGAGGTTAAAGAGTTAGAGAAGATGGCGGTGGAGATTCGGAAACGGACGGTTGAGATCATTCACAAAGCTTCCGGAGGTCATACCGGAGGGTCACTTTCGGCAGTCGATATTTTGGTTGCCCTGCATTTTGGGGTCATGAACATTGATCCGAAGAATCCGCAAATGAAAGGGCGCGACCGCTTTATTATGAGCAAAGGCCATTCGGTTGAAAGTTATTATTCGACGTTAGAAAAACGAGGGTTCATTTCTCCGGAGTTGCTTGATACTTATGGAGCTTTCAATTCGAAGCTAACCGGTCATCCAACACGGAAAATTCCGGGAATTGAAGTGAACTCCGGAGCTTTGGGGCACGGCTTGTCGGTGGGCGTTGGGTTAGCCCTGGCTGCCAAACGTTCGGGAGAAACTTACCGGACTTATGTGCTGATGGGGGATGGTGAACATGGCGAGGGTTCGATTATGGAAGCAGCTGCATCGGCTGGTCATTACAGACTGGACAATCTGGTGGCCATTATCGACCGTAATAAGTTGCAAATCAGTGGTCGAACCGAGGATGTTTGTGCCATCGACGATCTGGAAGGAAAATACAGGGCTTGTGGCTGGGCGGTTATTCACTGCGACGGGCATAACATGGCCGAATTGCTGAAAACTTTTCAGATGGCAGCTTCGCAAAAAGATAAGCCGACTTTTATCATCGCCCATACGGTAAAAGGCAAAGGCGTTTCTTTTATGGAGGACCGTGCGGTTTGGCATCATAAAGTGCCAACCAAAGAGCAAGTAGAACAAGCTTTTGCAGAATTGGATAAACGGATGGAGGAGATTGAGCATGCCTGAAACAGTAATTCCTTGCAGAAAAGCTTTCACGGAGACCATTCTTCGTGAAGCACAGAACAACCCGGATATTTTCGTGGTAACATCAGACGCTCGTGGTAGCGTGACGTTAGACGATTTTGCCAATACCCTGCCCAATCAGTTTGTTGAGGTGGGTATTGCCGAGCAAAATGCCGTGGGCGTAGGCGCCGGGCTGGCCTTGGCCGGAAAGAACGTGTTTGTGTGTGGCCCGGCCTGTTTTTATACAGCCCGAAGCTTGGAACAGGTAAAAGTCGATGTGGCTTATTCGCGTACCAGCGTGAAAATCTTCGGTGTTAGCGGAGGTGTTAGCTATGGCGCATTAGGCGCTTCACATCATAGTTTACATGATATTGCCGTCATGCGCACGTTCCCGGAGATGAACGTGTACTTGCCCGCCGACCGGTTCCAAACCGAAAAGCTGGCCCAACACTTGGCGCATTCCGATGAGGCTGCCTATATCCGCGTTGGGCGCAATCCGGTCCCGGACGTATACACTGCCAGCGATCCATTCTCTCCCGGAAAAGGAAATGTGTTGACTGAAGGCAGCGACGTGGCCATTATTGCGACCGGCGAAACCGTATATCATGCTCTTCAGGCCGAAAAACAATTGAAGCAGATGGGGATTCATGCAATGGTGATTGATATGCACACGCTGAAACCGTTCGACGAAGAACTGGTTTTGAAAGCGGCTAGGTTGACCGGCCATATTGTTACCGTTGAAGAACACAGTATTTATGGTGGATTAGGAGGTTTGGTGGCAGAAATTGTCACGCAAAATCATCCGGCGAAAATGAAAATCATTGGCATTCCCGACGAAAATGTCATCAACGCCAAACCGCTTGAAATATTTGAATATTATGGTCTGACTGCTTCAACCATTTGCAAACAGGCAGTCGGGGTGTTGAAATAACAGGGACCCATATTTGCAGCAAAAGCTTATTTTTAAGTTTTTGCTGCATTATTACGTAATTAACCGGCCGTCATAACCTATAAACCTAAATGAATATGAAAAAATTAATGTCTTTCCGGCCTCGTCTGTTTATTTTCGGTCTTCTCCGGAGATGGGCGGCGCTTTCTTTTCTCGTGATGCTGTTTCCCTTGTCGGGTTTCGCATTCGAAAAACCCAGAGTGTTTGTGCTAACCGATATCGAGAATGAGCCCGACGATGCCATGTCGATGGTGCGTTTCCTGGTTTATGCCAACCAGTACGATATTGAGGGATTGGCCGCGACAACATCGATTCACCAACAGAAACGGGTGGCCCCGGAACGAATTCGGCAGATTGTCGGGGCGTACGGGAAGGTCAGGGATAATCTTGAAAAACACGAAGCAGGTTTCCCGTCTGCAGACTTTGTCCTTTCGCGAGTTACCGAAGGGCTTCCCGAATATGGGATGCTTGCCGTGGGCGAAGGAAAAGATTCCCCGGCCTCGGATGCCTTGATCCGGGCTGTCGATAAAAACGATGCCCGTCCGTTGTGGGTAACGGTTTGGGGCGGCCCCAATGTGTTAGCCCAGGCGCTTTGGAAAGTTCGGAAAACCAGATCGGCAGATGAGGTTAAAAAGTTTGTATCCAAACTGCGTGTTTATACCATTTCCGATCAGGACGACAGCGGACCGTGGATCAGAAAAGAATTTCCTGATTTGTTTTATATCGTCAGTCCCGGATTTCACGACGGAGGGGCCTATCATCATGCCACATGGAGCGGGATCAGCGGCGATAATTTTCATGGCCGTTGCGATGGTGCCGATTTTTCGCTGGTTACCAACGAGTGGCTGGATAAGAACATTCGCTGGAAAGGGCCACTGGGAGCCGAATATCCGCGATGGGAATATTTGATGGAAGGAGATACCCCTTCGTTTCTGAATTTGATAAACAACGGATTAAATGATCCGGATCATCCGGAATGGGGTGGTTGGGGTGGTCGATATGAATTGTACACACCACGCATGCAAAAATGGTATTTGTATCCTGAAACCCGGCCTATCTGGACAGATGCCGAAGATGAAGTGTTGGGTACTGATGGCCGATGGCACGAAGGGAACCATGAAACGATCTGGCGCTGGCGCGAAGCATTTCAGAACGACTTTGCGGCCCGGATGGACTGGACAATACTGCCGTATGAGAAAGCCAATCATCCGCCTGTTGCAACGGTTGAAAACGATCTGCACCTGACTGCACAACCCGGCGATCGGGTCAACCTGAGTGCAAAGGGTTCTCATGACCCGGATGGTGATGCGCTTTCGTACAGGTGGTTTCATTACAACGAGGCGGGCTCATTTTCTGTTGCAGGTGCAACGACCGGTCAGCCCGTCGAAATAAAGAATTTTGATCAGCCGCAAGCTTGGTTTGTCGTTCCGCCTAAACCGTTCAGGAAGGGGACCATCCACATTATTCTGGCAGTCACCGATCAGGGGTATCCCCGGCTGACAAGGTATCAACGGATTGTTGTAAATGTTGAATAATCAGATTATGATCTTTCGTCGACGACTTTTCATTGTATCAGAGGTTTTACTTTTTGCGATTCTAACTATTAATTCATGTACCTCTAAAATTTGCAAACAACCAATTGTTGGAGAAAATTCAGCCCGATACCGGGTTGTTGTATCATCAGATATTGGAGGAACCGATCCGGATGATTTTCAGTCGATGATTCATCTGTTTTTATATGCAGACACACTGGATATAGAGGGCTTGATATCCTCTCCGTTTGGCCCCGGAAGAAAGCAGCATATTCTTCAGGTTATTAACGAGTATGAAAAAGATTATCCGAATTTGGTTACTTATTCCGAAAAATACCCGACGGCAGATTCGTTGCGAAGCATTACAAAACAGGGCGCTGTGGATGTTGCCGGCTATCCCGGATTTGATAAGCCGACAGAAGGTTCTGACTGGATCGTAAAATGTGCCAGGCGTGATGACCCCCGACCATTGTATGTGCTTGTCTGGGGAGGCCTCGAGGATTTGGCCCAGGCACTTCACGATGCTCCGGACATCATGCCTAAGCTTCGAGTATATTGGATTGGTGGGCCAAACAAGAAATTTAGTCCCGATGCATACCAGTATATTGCCGATCACTTTCCAACACTTTGGATGATTGAATCCAATGCAACTTATCGTGGCTGGTTTACCGGAGGAAATCAATCGGGCGAGTGGGCTAATGATCAGTTCCCGGAGAAACATATTCGAGGGAAAGGGGCAATGGGCAACTTTTTTATGACTCAGTTGGGCGGAAAAATAAAAATGGGCGATACGCCATCGTTGGCTTGGCTGCTGAAAGGAGATACTGAGAATCCATCGAGCCCGGGTTGGGGTGGGCAATATGTCCGTGCCTGGGAGCGACCGTTTTATCATTTCGACCGTATGACGGCAAAATCCGATAGCATTCAGGAGTTTGCGGTTTTAGATCTGGCACTGCCGCTACATGGGAACCTTCCGGAGAAAGCAGAAGCTTTTCTGAATGTCGATAATCAATCACTTGTTGGTTGTTTTTCCGGCGATGGTTTTGTTCGGTTTCGCTATTCTCCGAAAAGCGCAAATTCATTTGAGTTTGTTATTTCCGGTAATGTCCCTGAAGTAAATGGGTTAACCGGAGGAATTACCGCTTTTTTGCCTCCTCCGGAATTGGTCAGCCATCCATCAGATAAATACCCCAACTGGTGGACGGATGATCCATCTCCTGAATTCATGGAAGACGGGCACCTTGGAATAAAAACCGTTAATCGCTGGCGGAAAGAGTTTCTCCAGGATTTTGCCAGACGGATGCGGCGATGTTCCAGATCAAATTCAAACCATTAACTCGATGAGGTGAAACCATATTCTTTATTGGGGAAATAGTCAGATATAGATGTGTTGATGAAAAGCATAATCGGGGTACGTTTCAAAATAAGGTTTTGTGAACTTATGTGGATTTGCACAGATTGCTGAAATTAATTGGTTACTTTAACCGGCGCTTTTACCCCAAAGGTCAATCTGTTGAACCAGGATATTCTGCTGCATGATCGATGAACGGGAAATAATAAGAAAACTTCGTCAGGGAGAAGATGATGCATTTCGAAGTATTTATTTCGAATATTACGGGATGTTGTACCATCTGGGACAGCGTTATCTCTCCGATTCGGTCGAGACCAAAGAAATTCTGCAACGTGTTTTCCTGAAGCTTTGGGAGATACGGGGCCAGTTGAAGGAAGGTTCAAACGTTCGGAATTACCTTTTTACCTTGGTTAAAAACAGTTGCCTGAATGCCATTAAACGGAAACAGCTGGTTTTGCGCCACAATGAAAAAGTCCGTTGGCTTGAGTTGCAATATCAATATGAATCACTCGACAGGGTCCGGTTCGACTATATGGAGATCGAAGAATTGCAGGAGAAGATTGACCGGGCCATCAAAAACCTTCCGGAACATTGCCGAAGGGTATTTTGTTTGAGCCGGTTTGATGAGATGAAAAACCGGGAGATTGCCGAACAATTGGGCGTCAGCGTGAAAACGGTTGAAGCTCATCTGACCAAAGCATTGAAGCTTCTTCGCGACGAGTTGAAAGAGTACCTGCCCCTCATAAGTTCCATCACAGGTATTTTTTTCTGAAAAAAAGAAATATATCCGTTAGGGTTCCGGTTGCATTGATTGTTCAGTAATCAAAAGAACGATCAATCGATGGATAAAAATTTAATTTCCAAAATAATTACCGGCGAAGCAACCGATCAGGAAAAAGAGGCCTACTACAAGCTTTTGGCTGAAAACAAGGAAGAGGAAAAACTATTCTTTGAAATGCAGAGCCTTTGGCTTAAAACCCAAGTGCGTAAGCCGCTCCCCTTCGAATTTATCCGCTCAGAATACGATGCCTTTCTGCAAAAAGCCAAATCGGGTAAAATAACGCCCACTTACAACATCAGAAACCTGATGAAATATGCTGCCATATTGATTTTGGTAGCCGGAGTAAGCGGTATGCTTGGATATGTTGGCTCTGATTTATTAAGAGAAAAGCGGGTGGTAGAAAACCGGGAATTTACCAGTGAGCAAATGTTTTCGGCAGCCAAAGGCAGCATTGCTTCTGTCGTGCTTTCCGACGGAACAAAGATTAGCCTGAATTCAGGCTCTGAAGTGGTTTATACGGTGGCGCAGTCGGGCGAACGTAATGTGAAACTGAGGGGAGAGGCCTATTTCGAAGTCACACACATGCAAGACCGGCCTTTTGTTGTTGAGGTTGGCGATATCAGGGTAAAAGATCTTGGAACGGTGTTCAACATCAAAGCATATACTGAGGACAAATCAATTGAAACAACTTTGCTTTCCGGGAAGGCCGAAATCCTGAAAAGTTCCGGTCAGTCAATTACCATGCTTTCGCCGGGAGAACAGGCTGAATATGAGAAAGAGGGAAGGGTGATGAAAATTTCTCCGGTAAATGTGGAATTCGTAACTGGCTGGAAGGATGGAAAATTTGTTTTCAGGGAAAAACGGCTGGAAGAAATTTGCAGGGATTTGCAGAACTGGTACGATGTGAAATTTGAGATCAGAAACGATGCCCTGAAAGAATTCAAATATTCAGGAACAATTAAGCGGACTACAACCGTAGGGTATGTGCTTAAAATGTTGAAAGTCACGACAAACATTAATTACGAGATCGTTAACAAACCTGTTGGCCCCGATCTGGTAATTATCAATTAAATAAACCGAGAAATAAATTGTTGAACCTTTAAACCAAATGCGGACAGAAAAAATTGCTTGTGATTAAAAAAATGAACCGGGCAGGATGGCGCCCGGCCCGGTTCCGATTCTCTTAATAAAGTTGCGGTTTGTACCGAACATGTTATTAATTAAAACCTTTCAAAACTATGAAAAAAAATCAACTGTTCTGTGCCTTTAAACGGCATGGGATTAAGAAATTACTGCGGATTATGAAACTAACAACTCTCTTAAGCTTCTTATGTGTGCTTTCGCTTTCGGCAAAGACTTATTCGCAAGAGACCCGGATTAATATTGAGGTTGCCAACAACAATATTCTGGAAGTCTTTGACGAAATTGAAAAAGTCACCGATTTTGGCTTTTTCTTCAAAAGCGATCAATTAGACTTGTCGCGTCACTATTCCCTGAAATTAAAAAATGCGACCATTGAAGAAATTATGGAGCGTATTTTAGACGACAACTACAAGTACCAGGTTATTGATAAAACAATCGTAATTAGCAAAAAACAGATTAGTCCGGACGATCAGGTTGCCAAACGAAGAATTATTGGGAAAGTAACCGACACGAACGGCGTGCCGTTGCCAGGTGCAACAATTGTTGTGAAAGGAACAACGATTGGGGCCATTGCCGATGCGAACGGTGCATTCGAAATCGAAGTCCCTTCGGATACCAAAGAAATCTCGGTATCGTTTGTGGGCATGCGCACCCAGGACATTCCGGTTGTCGGTAAAAACCAGGTAACAGTCGCTCTGCAGGAAGATGCAATTGGACTCGAAGAGGTGGTGGCTGTTGGTTATGGTACTCAGAAAAAAAGCGATCTGACCGGGGCCATTACCCAAGTGAAAGCCGACGAACTTGCTACTGTTTCTGTTTCAAACCCGGTTCAGGCATTACAGGGACGTGCTGCCGGTGTCGCTGTTTTAACAAACAATGCACCGGGATCGTCTCCCACCTTGCGCATCCGAGGGAGCGGTTCAATCAACGCCGGGAACGACCCGCTGTATGTGGTCGACGGGTTTCCGCTGATGAATGCCAACCTGAACGATATTAATGCAAACGATATTGCTTCGATTGAGGTTCTGAAAGATGCTTCTTCTTCGGCTATTTATGGTTCCAGGGGTGCCAACGGGGTTGTGATCATTACAACCAAAAGTGGGCAAAAAGGCCGGAACGATCTGTCCGTCAATTCGTATTATGGAGTTCAGACCCCGGAACGTTTGGTCGAAATGCTCGGGCGTGATGAATTTATCAAATTTGTGAACGAAGCCTATACTTACTCTAAAGGAGCCCCGGTTTATTCGGCCAGCAACCCGGCTCCAGCATACAATACCGATTGGCAGGATGCAATTGTTCGCGATCATGCTGCGATCCAGGAACATTCCATCACATTTGAAGGGGGCAAGGATAAAACCAGCTACATGCTGTCGGGAAGTGTATTTACACAGGAAGGTATATTGCCTGCCTCGGGGTTCGATAAATACACCGTACGAAATAACCTGAGCCACGAATTCAGGAAATGGCTGACTGTTGGGACACACATGCAATACAGCACTGCTATCCAGAACATCCGCGATAACCCAACTGGTAACGTGTTCCGGTTTGGCTGGCCGACCATGCCGGTTAAAAATCCGGATGGATCGTGGTATTATTCATTCCTGGACCCACAGCACGATTCGTATATCGAAGGTAAATGGAACCCGGTTGCCGATGCCAGCGAGGTTATAAACGAGAACGTACGCAACCGCATCCTGGGCGACGTTTTTGCTGAATTTACCTTTCATAAAAACCTGAAATTCAAGACAAATTTCGGGGTTGATATTTCAAATACCAAAGGATATGAATATTCAACATCAAAGTCGTCGGCCGGTTTAAGTTCTGGAGGCAAGGGGCTGGGCGGCCAGTCGTACAATAAAATGACCTCAAAACTGACCGAAAACATCCTTACTTATTCGAATGTCTGGAACAGTATCCACCGTTTTACCGCAACCGGTGTTTATTCGTACCAGGACTATGTGTATGAAGGGATGAGTATCAGTGGTTCCGGATTTGAGAATGATGCTACCGGGGCGTATGATATGACACTGGCCGACCGTTCAAGCATCAGTTATAGCTCGACCAAATACAGCAATAAGCTAATCTCGTGGACCGCAAGGGCCTCGTATGCCTACAACGACAAATATATGCTGACGGTAACCGGTCGTTACGATGGTTCTTCCCGTTTTGGTGCAAATAATAAATGGGGTTTCTTTCCTTCGGTTGGTTTGGGTTGGCGTATTAGCGAAGAGTCTTTCCTGAAAGAAAACCCGGTTGTTTCGAACCTGAAACTGCGTGTGAGCTATGGTGTTACTGGTAATCAGGAAATTAGTAACTATGCTTCGTTGCCTAAATTAACTTCGGTTTATTATGTGTATGATAACACGCTACTACAGGGATTTACCGAATCAATTGGCAATTCCGATCTGCGCTGGGAGCGGACTACCCAAAACGACTTGGGTATTGATATCGGCTTATGGAAAAGATTAGATGTCAACATCGATTATTATACCCGTACAACCAACGACTTGCTTTATAACGTTCCGATCCCAACCACTTCTGGTTTTTCCAGCATTCTGGACAATATCGGCGAAGTAAAAAACAATGGGATCGAGGTTGCTGTTTCCGGGCAAATTCTTGATAGTGAATTTAAATGGGCCATGGGGGCCAATGTTTCGGTTAACCGGAACAAGATATCGAAGCTATATGGCGACGTAACCAAAATCCTGTTGGGGACTTCATCAAACGGTTATGCCCGTTACCTGGAAGTTGGAAAACCGGTGAATGCCATTTATACCCGCGAATCAGGAGGTATCATTCGTACACAGGAACAGTTGGATGCTTACCGCGCAATCCGGTCAACGGCTAATCTGGGCGAGGAAATGTACATTGATCATACCGATAACAATTCGATTGGCCTTGACGATTATATCTGCATCGGCTCTCCGGAACCGAAATTCTTCTACGGACTTTCATCCAACATGTCGTACAAAAACTTTTCGCTCGATATTTACGGACAGGGTGCACACGATTATGCCTCAGTGGCAGGTATCGATAACAGCGCGTTTGGGCATACCTCGGTTTCAATAGGTTATGCTTCGGCAACCGATAGCTACCTGATGTATGGAGAAAATCAGATACTGAACCAAAATTATCAGCCTTCGAAATATGCCTACGACCGTATGTGGAGCGAAACCAACCCAAATGGCACTTTCCCTCGTGCCGGGGCAAAAGATGTTTATTTCTCCGATCGCACCAGTGCACACTGGAGTTACTTCATCGTTAAAAATATCAAATTGGGGTACGATTTTTCATCTGTTATCAGAAAATATAGCTGGATAAAAGAACTGACTGTTTATCTGAATGCACAGAATTATTTAAGCCGTGCCAACCATCGTGGATATAACCCAGAAAATGGCGACACGACTTATCCGTGGGCGAAAACCATGATATTCGGTATCAATGCAAAATTTTAAACCTGAAAAAACATTAGACTATGAAATTCATTAAATATCTGTTTTTTGCGATTGTTGCACCGTTTTTTACGCAGTGCACCGATTTAACAGAAGAACCCTATACGTTTTTGGCACCTGGAACTTTTTATAAAACAGCCGAAGAACTGAATATGGCAGTGGTTAGTGTTTATGATGCTTACCAATATGCTTTTGGTGGTTCGAATTACAAATATCACATGTACCTGGAGGTGTTGACCGATTTTGGCGCACCTGCTTATGCAAAAGATGATGTTCATTTGTGGAATGCCTGGACTGATGTGAATAACCCGTCTCGAACATTTTCTGATACTTGGCCACGGGCATTTGCGGTGATCAATAAAGCCAATATTGTTTTGGGCCGCGGCGAGGGCGTCAGTATGGATGAAACTCTGAAAAAACAGTATTTTGCCGAGGCACGTTTTTTAAGGGCTTTGGCTTATTACAACTTAGTCCGTATTTTTGGGGGTGTACCAATTCCGGAGACTTATACCTCATCGATGGAAGGGCTTGAAATTCCCCGTAAAACCGTAGCCGAAAATTACGATTACATCATTGCCGATTTAGAATATGCCGAAGCCAATCTCCCGTTGAAATCGGCATATGCAGCAACTGACAAATGGCGCCCTGGGAAAGGTGCCGCACAGGCTTTCCTGGGTGAAGTGTACCTGACCCGAGCCAGTATGGAAGGAAACAGCAGCTATTATCAGAAATCAAAAGAGTACAGCGGGAAAGTTATTGCTTCCGGAGAATATCAGCTTGAGCCTGATTTCAAAAATCTGTGGTTTTGGTGGAATACCGCCAATAAAAATGGCAAAGAATCAATCTTCGAAATTCAATATGGTCAGCTCAGTGGCGAGTACAACAACCTGCACGTCATGTTTGGTGTGAATATAACCGAAGCCAGTATCGGGTGTTACATGTACCGGCGGTATGGCCCAACCATCCAGGCTTACGAATCATACAGCAACCAGGATGCCCGAAAAGAAGGAACGTTCCTGACTAAATTTAACCGGACTTCCAATGGTGTGGTAACTGGCACACTGGAATTTGTTGCAGCCGATAATGGCTTCTACCCCGGTTCAAAAGGATGGAATACTGCTTCGCCCGGAAACATTAAGTTTTACGACCGCACGCCGGAATCGGCTACCTTGAAAATGCCGCAGGCCAATATTTATGTGATGCGCTATGCCGATGTGTTGCTGAACTATGCCGAGGCTGAGAACCAGTTGAATGGCCCGACTGCTGATGCACTGGCCAAATTTAACGCGGTACGCAATCGTTCAAATCTTGAAAGCCTCTCAGGAATGACCAAACAAGAATTAGACGATTATATTTTCCGAGAACGGGGCTGGGAGTTTATTGGTGAATCGCAGTTGTATTATGACGAAATCCGTACCGACCGGCTCGGGAAAAGGGTAAAGGCCAACTGGGACGATGCGCTGGCAAGAGGAATTTACATGTATAAGGGAGCTAAACTTGATTTTGTTCCTAAAAAATCGTTCCTCTGGAAAATCCCGACCTACGATCTTGATTCGAACCCGGCAATGGTTCAAAACCCGGATAACGTTTCTGATTAAGACATATTTTTTAAGGGGCTGTCCAAAAAGTCAGTCGGAGCGTCATTGTGAAGGAGGTACGGCTGAAGCAATCTGTTGAATTACAGATTGCTTCGCTTTGCTCGCAATGACAGCAGGCTCAGGGGTTAGCGCTTGGGGGACGGCCTCGTTTTTCGCGCTCTGTCGCGATAAAACAATATCGCGCTTTTGCTAACCAGGCTCGTTTTATTTCCAAACGGGAAGGGGGTGCATCGAGCGGATTGGTTACTTGGAAACGTTTACTTAATCATCGGGTGTGTGTTTTTGTGTATTGATCCGGGTCGATATTTTTTGTGGAGTTTGAAAACCAATAAAAATTTTTAACTTCGACATTTCCAAATCAATAAGAAATAGAATAGAAATTGTGATATATGAAACTTATTTTAAGATTACATTGCCTGATAGCTGTAAACGTTTTCATTTTTTTATCGTCGCATGCACAAACAACTCAGGTTCAGTATTTGTCAGGGACCGGAGCTGATAAGACGGTCGACTGGCAATTTTTCTGCACTGCCGGGAGGAATTCCGGCAAATGGACGACTATCCCGGTTCCGTCGAACTGGGAACTACAAGGATTTGGAACATACAATTACGGCCATGCACCAGACAGTATCCGCGGCATGGAACAAGGCCTGTATAAATACAATTTTCAGGTTCCCTCAGCGTGGAAAGGCCAGCAGGTAAACATTGTATTTGAGGGGTCGATGACCGATACTGAAGTGAAAATTAACGGGAAACTTGCCGGGCCGATTCATCAGGGTGCGTTTTACCGGTTCAAGTATGATGTCAGCAAATTACTGAATTTCGGGAAAACTAATTTGCTTGAAGTAAAAGTATCGAAACATTCGGCCAACGAATCGGTCAATAAGGCCGAACGCCATGCCGATTACTGGATTTTTGGGGGAATTTTTCGACCGGTTTACCTCGAGGCAAAACCTGCTCAAAACATTGAACGGGTAGCCATCGATGCTAAAGCCGATGGCTCGTTTACGGCTGATGTTTTCCTGAACCATATTTCTTCTGCCGATCGTGTTTCGGCACAGGTAACTGATTTGAACGGGAATCCGGTTGGTGAAGAGTTCTCTGCTCCGGTAACGAAAGCTCAAAAAGATGTTCGGTTGTCTGCACTGGTTTCGGGAATAAAAACATGGACCCCGGAAGATCCGAACCTTTATCAGGTCCGGTTTAGCCTGACTGCCAATGGGAAAATCCTTCATGAAATGACACAGCGTTTTGGGTTCCGCACCATCGATGTTCGTCAGCGCGACGGGATTTATGTGAATGGAGTAAAAATCAAGTTTAAAGGAGTCAACCGGCATACCTTCCGGCCTGAAACCGGGCGCGCTTCGTGCAAGGCGTACAGCATTGAAGACGTAAAACTGATGAAGGAAATGAACATGAATGCGGTGCGTAGTTCGCACTATCCGCCCGACGGACATTTCCTTGATGTGTGCGACTCGCTGGGTTTGTTTGTTCTCGACGAACTGGCCGGCTGGCACGGGCAATACGACACGCCAACCGGGACCAGGCTGGTAGAAGAAATGATCACCCACGATGTAAACCATCCATCGATTGTAATATGGGACAGTGGCAACGAAGGCGGCCATAATCCGGTGCTCGATCCTGTTTTCAAACAGTTTGACATTCAGAAACGCGCAGTTATTTACCCTTGGCGGATACATGAAGGCATTGAAACGGAGCATTACATCAATTACGATTATGGGATGGGAACTTACTGGCACGGGCACAACATTGTTTTCCCGACCGAGTTTTTGCATGGATTGTACGATGGCGGTCAGGGCGCTGGCCTGGCCGATTACTGGGAGCTGATGTGGAATAATTTCCATTCGGCAGGTGGTTTCCTGTGGGTATTTGCCGACGAAGGCGTTGTCCGCACAGATAAAAATGGAGAGATCGATACATTCGGACGGTATGCTCCGGATGGCATCTTGGGGCCTCACTTTGAAAAGGAGGGAAGCTTTTTTGCCATAAAAGAAGTGTGGTCGCCGGTGAAATTCGAAGAGCGCGACATCACGGCCCAATTCGACGGCAAGCTGAATTTGGAAAACCGCTACTTGTATTCCAACATCAATACCTGCTCGTTCAAATGGAAACTGGTGAAACTGCCGTTGCCGGGATCTGACGCAAAAACACAACCGGTTACCGGGACTGCCGGCGCGCCCGATGTGAAGCCCGGACAAAAAGGGCAATTGGCGTTAAACCTGCCGTCCGACTGGTTCTCGTACGACGTGTTGTACGTGACGGCCATCGATAAAACCGGGATGGAACTTTATACCTGGAGCTGGCCAATCGCGTTGCCCAAAGATGTGGTAGCCCGGATGATGACCACAAATGGCAGCAAGCCTGTTTCGGTTGAGGAAAAAGATTCGATGCTGATTGTCAGGGCCGATAAGCTGGAACTAACTTTTGGCCGGGAAGATGGTCTGCTGAAAAAGGTGGTGAATGCCAACGGTGAGATACCATTTAATAATGGCCCGGTGTTGAGCGGAGGCAAAGCAATCTTCGATAAAATGGATATTCAGCATTCGGGCGATACCCTGAAAATTGCTTGTTCGTACACCAAAGAATCGCGCATGAAACAGATGGTTTGGTCGGTATATCCTTCCGGCTGGATAAAATTGGATATCATGTATTTCCCGCCTGAATATGATGTGCATTTCGATTACATGGGTGTTAATTTTTCTTTTCCTGAAGATCAGGTGAAATCGGTACGCTGGTGGGGCAATGGTCCGTACCGCGTTTGGAAAAACCGGATGCAGGGCGTTGAACTGGGTGTTCATCAAAAAGACTATAACCGCACGATGACGGGCATTGCACCGCTCATTTATCCGGAATTTAAAGGCTATCATTCTCAATTGTATTGGGCCGAGATTATCACAAAAGATCAGCCGTTTGTGGTTGCCACTTCATCCGAAGATGTGTTCTTGCGCCTGTTTACACCTGATCAACCCAACGAAACGTTCAATTGCGCACCTCCATTTCCTTCCGGCGATATTTCGTTTATGCAGGGAATCCCGCCCATCGGGACCAACTCGCAGCAAGCGTGGAGGCTCGGGCCCTCAGGCCAAAAGAACCAGTTCTTCGATTTCGGACCGTATGACAAGTGGCAATGGCGGGCCAAAAATTTGGTGCTCTATTTCAACTTTCAAGCCCCTTTCTGATTCCCCCGAAGGGGGAAGTCCCGGGAGCAGATTGGGAGCAGATCCATGTTCGTGAACTTTTTAGCCCAGAAAAGGCGACAGATTGGTAGCCCGGTATGAAATAAGAAAGAAAACCGTTCTCGGTAATTAGATCGGAAAGAAGATGACCATCTTTTCGGACGGAAAAATGATAATGTTCAAAATGGCTATGCTTAAAGATTCAAACCTAAACGAATAGAAATGAACCGAAAACTAACCAACGCGCTACTGATAGTAATGCTTTGGGTGCCGTCAGCTTCGGCAAAAGAAATATGGGTTTCGCCAACCGGGAACGATGCGAACCCCGGGACTAAAGAAAAGCCATTGGCTACGGTTCAGATGGCTCAGCGGCAAGCCCGGGAGTTGCGTCGTGGAAACGATCCTTCGGTAAAAGGTGGTATCCAGATCATTCTTCAAAGTGGAACTTACCAATTGAATGAGCCGTTGCAATTCTATCCTGAAGATTCAGGAACAGCCAATTCGCCAACTACTTTTTGTGCCGAAAAAGGTGCTGATGTTGTGATTAGCGGTGGCGTACAGGTTACCGGATGGCAACAGGTAAAAGGCAATATTTACAAGGCACACCTCGACCGTGAGACGAAACTGCGCAGCTTGTTTGTGAATGGGAAACGCATGCACATGGCCGGAACCGATGTTCCGGTGAAGGGCGAAGGCAACTGGGGCCGCTATCCTATTGACGGGAGCGAACCTTGGGCTTTGGGCGCAGGTTCAGCCGTTGATGGAATAAAATTCTCATCCGGAGATATTCAGAAATACGAAAATGCCGATGATGTTGAACTGGTTCAGTTTAACATCTGGACGCAAAAAATACTTTGTGCCCGGGAAATAGAACCGATGGGCGACACAACCGTCGTTAAACTTCAGCAGCCTTATGGGGCTATTGCAACAAGTATGGCGTGGGCCGGAGCTATTAACTACGAGAAGAGTTTTGTGATTCGCAATGCATACGAATTGCTCGATTCTCCCGGGGAATTTTACTTTAACCGGAAAACAAAAACACTTTACTATTACAGCAATGGCGAAGAGATGTCAACGGCCAATGTGGTAGCTCCTACAGCTGATGGCTTGGTTCATATTCAGGGCGAGTCGGTGAATAAACGGGTTAAGCACATCCGATTCGAAGGGATTACCTTTTCGTACGATCATTGGAACCTGTTGGATGTTGCCGGTTCGCATGGTTTTGCCGGGATTCAAAGTCTGGGGCTGGCTGTAAAATACATTCCCGACGGAAATTGGCATCCTTCAGAATATAATACAACCGATGTTCCCCGGGGAGCCATTCAGGTTGAAAATGCAGAGTATATTGAATTTATCCGGAACCGGTTTGAAGGGATCAGTTCGGCGATTGCCATCAATATGGTCAATGATGTGAAAAACAGCCGGGTTGAAGGAAACTATTTCAACGATTTGCTGGGCAATGCTGTCAGCGTGGGATATCCGCAACATTATAAAATTGGAAATGAAGAAGTGAAGCCGGCTGAAAAAGGAACGAGCCTGTCATTGGCGGACCAGCCGGTGGATAAAGCGAAGATCCAGACGTACAAAGCAGGTATTGAGGGGCTTTGCGAAAACATCAGGGTGGCCAATAATTACATTCGGAACATCAGCCTCGACTTCCGGCAGGTTGAAGCGATTACCTCGTTTTTTGTTGCAAACACCTGCATTGACCACAACGATATTGAAGGAACGCCTTACGGGGCAATCACCTGTGGCTGGTGGTGGGGCAATTCCGGGATACCGGCTTCGAAAGTTGCCAAAAACAACAGCATCAGTTTTAACCGGGCGGGGAATACCCATCAGGTGCTCGATGACGGAGGAATTATCTATCTATTGGGAGAGCAGCCGGGCACAAAAGTCGAAGGCAACTATCTGTTCAATGGGCCACGGTGTATTTATCCTGACGATGGATCGGCTTACCTGTCGATTACCCGCAATGTGGTGAACAACAACAGCTACAAATGGATGTGGCTACACCTTTGGACTTCAAGGTGCCATGATATTGCTGCCCGCGACAATTACGTGATCAACAACTTATTGATGGATAACGGAACGAACAACACGATTGAAAAAACACATTCGTTTCGCGATAAAGCCGAATTTTCGGGCGAGGCCCTGAAGATTATAGCAAAGGCGGGTATTGAAGAGAAATACCGGGATATTGTTCCGAAAGAGGAACCGGTAAAACTCAGCATTTATCCGGAAAATTTTAAAGAAAGAGATGTTTTTAATTAGTCAAATGCCTGATGATGAGAAATTATTGTGGAGTTGTTAGTTCCTTCGGGATTTTCCTGCTGGTTTTACTCAGTGCTTGCAGCCCGATGCCTAAAAAGGCAATGCCAGAGCATGGTAAAGTAGCCGGTAGGTATCGCGTTGCAATGGAATTGATCCTGAATGATTCAACTGCTGCCGATTCATTTTTGCAGAAGTTCAAAGGAACTAAACTGGATCAGTATCAATGGAAAAACCACATCGTTCTGTTTGGTGAAGCCGCAGATACGGTAGGGGTTGGCCAATTGATCCGACAATCAGGAGTTGACCTGCAAATGAAGCATTATGATGCGCCAATGTATGTGTTTGACAGGGCAAAGCATTGTGGTGATTCAACGGTTGCCAAACCCTGGAAAAACTATCTGTTGACGGCTAATCTGGTTGCCGATTCAACCCTGCAAACAGAATACATGCACTACCACGAGGTTCAATTTAAAGAATGGCCGGAAGTAGCACAAGGCTTTTGCAATGCCGGTTTTCAGCAACTTTTGGTATTCCGGAACGGGCGGCAGTTGTTGTTGGTTATTTCAATTCCGAACGGTAAAACACTGGATGAGCTGAACCCCAAAACGGAGGAGAATAATCCGCGTGTTGTGGAATGGAACAAGCTGATGAGTAAATATCAGGAAGGAATTGAGGGAACAAAACCGGGCGAAACCTGGGTTTTCCTGAACAAGATAAATAATAATTGAAGATACTAACCTATTAAAATAGACCAATGAATTACATAAAAATAAGAAGCACTGTAGTTTTAATCTTCGCCTTGTCGATTGTTTCGTGCGTACAAAAGGGAAAAGTTACGTTGGTAACGAAGCAGGATTCGCCCCGAGAAAAATTTGCCGTTGAAAAGCTGGCTGGCGCATTGAAAGAACAGGGATATGAAGTTGTTCTTTCTGATCAGCTATTGACCGACGGCACAAAACAGATTGTCGTTGGCAGCCTGCAAAGTGAGTTGCTGGCCGATGTGGCAAAAAGCAACCAGTCGCTGGATACGTTGAAAAAAGAAGGGTTTGTGATTGAATCGTCCGGAAAAACAATGTATGTCGGTGGCGCTGATCCGAGTGGTGTTTTATATGGTTGCATGGAATTGGCTGACCGGTTAAAGGCCGATGGCAAACTTCCGAAGGATATTCATGTGGTTGATCAGCCACAAATGGTGATGCGCGGAACCTGCATCGGCTTGCAGAAGACGGTTTATCTGCCCGGACGAACCGTTTACGAATATCCGTACACGCCGGAAAACTTTCCGTGGTTTTACGATAAAGCCCTCTGGACGAAATACCTGGATATGATGGTTGAAAACCGTTATAACTCGCTTTATCTGTGGAATGGTCACCCGTTTGCATCACTTGTAAAACTGAAAGACTATCCGTATGCCGTGGAGGTGGACGATGAGACTTTCAAAAAGAACGAAGAAATATTTGCATTCCTGACCGAAGAAGCCGAGAAGCGCGGTATCTGGGTCATTCAGATGTTCTACAATATCATTGTTTCAAAGCCTTTTGCCGAACACAATAAGTTGAAGACACAGGACTGTGAGCGTCCGATTATTCCGATCATTGCTGATTATACACAAAAATCGATTGCTGCTTTTATCGAAAAATATCCTCATGTTGGGTTGCTGATTACACTGGGCGAAGCCATGAATACCATCGACGACGATGTGGAATGGTTTACTCAAACCATTATCCCGGGCGTAAAAGACGGTTTGAAAGCGCTTGGCCGCACCGATGAGGTGCCGATTGTACTTCGGGCACACGATACCGATGCCAAACGGGTGATGGAAGCTGCTTTGCCAATCTACAAGAATTTATTCACCATGTCGAAATACAATGGCGAGTCGCTGACGACTTATGAACCCCGCGATTCGTGGGACAGTATTCCGAAAGGTTTGTCGCAGATTGGCACGTTGCACATTGCCAATGTGCATATTTTGGCCAATCTGGAACCGTTCCGCTACGGATCGCCTGATTTCATCCAGAAAAGTGTGTTGGCTATGCAGAGAATCCAGGGGGCCAAAGGGGTGCATGTTTATCCGCAGGCTTCGTACTGGGATTGGCCATACAGCGCTGATAAAACAGCCCCCCGGTTGCTGGAGATGGACCGCGACCGGATTTGGTACGATGCCTGGGCCCGTTATGCCTGGAAAGCCAACCGCGACCGTTCTGAAGAAGTCAAATATTGGGGCGATAAACTGGGCGAAACATATGGTTGTGGAAAAGAAGGGCGAAACATTGTTGAGGCTTACGAACAAACCGGCGAAATTGCTCCGAAACTGTTGCGCACGTTTGGTATATCCGACGGTAACCGTCAGACCTTGCTGTTGGGTATGTTCATGTCGCAATTGGTTAACCCGCATAAATATGGCGTGTATTCCAATTTCTGGCCATCGAGCGGACCGCTAAAAGAAGTGCTGGAAGTTTATGCTGAAAAAGAATGGAAAGGCGAGGAGCACAAGGGAGAAACGCCGCCTCAGATTATTGACGATGTGGTGAAACGTGGCCAGTTGGCCGTTGAGGCCATTGATAAAGCCGAAAAGGCAGTGACAGCCAATAAAGAGGAATTTGCCCGTCTGAAAAACGACGTGTACTGCTACCGTGCATTTGCGAATTGCTTTGCCGAAAAAGTGAAAGCCGCCATGTTGATCTATCGCTATCAGTATTCCAACGACGTGAAAGACCTTGAAAAAGCGCTTCCGTTTATCGAGAAAAGCCTTGAATATTATACTGAATTGGTGAAATTAACCGAGAATACATACCTGTATGCAAACAGTATGCAAACCGCTCAACGTCGTATCCCTGCATCCGGTTCTGACGGTAAAAATAAAACATGGGCTGAATTGCTGCCCCAATATCAGGCTGAATTCAATAATTTCAGGAGGAATGTTGAAATGCTGAAAGCCAATAATGGAAAGGCTCAGGCTCAGGTTCTGGCATTTGAACCAGTTCAGGTAACCATTCTGAATAAGGAGGCCAAACGATTTACATACAAAAAAGGAACTGCTGTTTATAACGACAATAAATCTGTTATCGACGATTTTTCTCCTGAGTTGCAAAAGCTTTCGGGAGTGGTATTCTCAGATAAAGAACAGCAAGAAAAAGGAACTGTGCTGAAATTCAAAAGTGAAAAGCCGGTGAAAGTGTTGGTAGGCTATTTCAATACCAACAGCTATTCGATCCTGAATCCGCCAACCCTGGAAACCAATGCGCAGGCCAACGACCGAGGTCAGGCTGATATTCGCATAGCCAATGCGTTATCGCTTCCCGGTTTGTATCCTGTAAATGTATATTCCTACTCGTATGCTGCTGGTGAGAATGAACTTGTTCTGGGTAAAGGACGCGTGCTGGTGCTTGGTTTCATAGATGGAGCCCAGGAAATACCGACACACGATGCCAATATTGGCACGGCTGGAAAGCCATCTGTCGACTGGCTATTTTATTAGAAGAATTCCGTAGGAGCGAAATATGAATAGACCCGGGTTTCAACCCGGAGTGAAAAATGAAAAAGAAAAACCGTCCGCATGATAAGGATAAAAAAAGGCAATGTTCTTCTTTCGGACGGAATAGAACGAACAATTTTAATACAAAATATGACCTATAAGCAAAACACTCTTTTAGGAAATTCCATTCTTCCGGTCGACATTGTTTTAGCCCCGGAATGGTGGCACAAAAATGAAAGAATAACGTTCGATCCCGACTTCTTTTTTCATCCCTTGAAACGGGTTGAAGTGGAGCAGCAAATGGAAAACGTGTTGTACGAACGCTGGGGAAAATTCGGGTTGGGGCAACATAAAGATCAACCCCGGCCAGAGATTGGTGCCGTACACCTGGCTGCTGGTTACCTGCTTTCGGAGATGTTGGGCTGTGAGGTAAAATACACCGAAGCGCATCCGCCCCAGGTGTTGCCGGCCCATCAGGAGTTACGGAATATTTCGGCAGACGAGGCTTTTCGTTCCGATGCGTTTCGGCGGGTTATAGAATTAACCGATTCGCTGAAAAAGAAATATGGCTTTCTGACGGGCGATATTAACTGGGGAGGGATCCTGAACATTGCCATGGACCTGAGGGGCGAGAATATTTTCCTCGACATGATGATGACCCCGGACGAAGTAAAAGAATACTTTGCCGGGATCGCCAGTGTAATCGAAAAATTTACCTCATTTCTTCAGTCTGAAACCGGAACGACATCGATCTCGGTAAATCGGGGCGTTCGTCATCTGGAGAAGCCCGTCCTGTTGCATTCCGAGTGTTCGCACACCATGATTTCGGAAGACGATTATGAGAATTACCTGTTACCGTTTGATCAGCAGTGGAGCCAAAAACGACCGTTTGGCATTCATTACTGCGGGCCCGATCCGCACCGCATGGCGGCCAGTTTTGCCAAAATTCCGCATCTCGATTTTCTGGATGTGGGTTGGGGTGGCGACCTGAAAACGCTTCGCGAATATTTGCCCGAAACGTTTCTGAATATTCGTCTCAGTCCGGTCGAAATTGCCCGGCAGTCGAACGACGAAATACGCGAAACAATTATCCGTTTAGTCCACGACTCCGGAAATCCATATTTGACAGGTGTTTGCTGCATCAACATGGACGATTCGGTTTCGGACGACCGCATCAGTACCATTTTTGAAACGGTAGAGGAATTGAGGAGGAGATCAAAGCCTAGTTAGGACAGTAAATGCTTGAAGTGTTTTGAGCATTAAATTAATTCTACATGCAAAAAGATCAGAATATTCAAATAACAGAAGACCAAAAACTCCCCTCCATCGGAGGGGTTGGGGGAGGCTTTAAGGGGAGGTTGCATGGTTTCCAAATTTGACAATCAGATAGCCGATGCACAGGCAACCCAGGTTCTTCCGGTAAAACCTGGGAATTTCGATTTTGACAAGTATGAAGCTTATACGGCAGAATTAAATAAAACCTGTGCCCGGTTTTGGGAACAGAAATCCGGCGTAGTGGTTTATCGCCGGATGCGGGTGGGCGAGTGTTTCTCGTATGGTTGCAGTGATATGAAACGTTCACTTGAGCTACAGTTGGGCGCTTTGGAGAAAAGTATGTTTTTCAAAGCCGATGTGCCCAATTTCCTGGAACCCTGGTATGGTATCGGAACGGTTGCCAGCGCATGGGGCGGCGATTATCTGTGGACAGAAGGAAATGCCCCGGCGCTGAAAGCTCCGTTTAAAACGATTGACGAAGTGCTGGCTTATCCGGCCCGGGAAATAGCACAAACCAACATTGGCCGGCATACGCTGGATATGATTGAATATTTCATGGACCAGACAAAAGGCCGGGTGCCTGTGTCGCTGACTGATACCCAGTCGCCGCTGAACATGATCGGGCATTTGTATCCGCTCGACCAGTTTTTCATGGATATGTTGCTGGAGCCTGAGAAGGTGTTGCAATTGTTTGACCGTCTGGCTGATTTGTCGATAAATTTCAATAACGAACAGATTAAATTGATTGGCGATGCGTTGGCGTTGCCTGGTCATGGATTTGCGTCATCGACCAAATGGTCGGGTCTGGGCATGAGCGACGACAATGCGATTATGATTTCTCCGGATCAATATCTGGAGATGGCTGCCCCTTCTGTAGAAAAAATATGCGCTCCGCTGGGAGGCCCGGTTTTCCATTCGTGTGGCGACTGGTCGGCCTGGGTCGATGCGGTGCTTCAGATAAAAGGACTTAAAATGGCCGACGGGGCATTTTCGCCGCAAACCGACCCGGGGGCAACCAACAACCTGGAAGCGTTTCACAAATTTGCCAATACCGGCATTGTGCTGAATGCCCGTATCGTAGGTGATCTGGAAACGATTCGCGAACAGGTCTCACGTTTATGGCTTCCCGGAATGAAAATGGTAGTTGTAACCTATTGTTCAACTCCGGAAGAACAGGCCGAAGCGTATGAACTGGTTCATGAAATGTGTAACGGTTCCCGATTACCGGAAAATTCAGATTGATTGAATATGATTTTAGGCAGAATAGCGATAGTATTTTTTCTTCTTCTGGCCGGACAAATTGCTGTTGGACAGAATGTACGGCGATCGTATTTACTGAATGACGGTTGGCGAACGATTGCCAATGATTCAACAAAAACTGTTTTTCAGGGCTTTGAGTCGCTTTCGTACAACGACCGGTCCTGGCAGTTGGTTGATGTTCCGCATAACTGGGACGATTATGGCGGGTACCGCCGCTTGGTTCATGGTAATCGCCACGGGTATGCTGCTTACCGAAAAACGTTTAAAGTTGAAAAGCAACAAAACGGCAAACGCTATTTTCTTTTTTTCGAAGGGGTTGGCTCGTATGCAACGGTTTGGCTGAATGGCGATTCGGTTGGTTATCATGCCGGCGGGCGGACTTCGTTTACGCTGGATGTCACAAATGCCATTCGTCCGGGGAAAGAAAATGTGCTGGCCGTGCGGGCCGACCATCCGACGAATATCCGCGATTTGCCCTGGGTGTGCGGAGGTTGCAGCCCCGAATGGGGTTTCTCCGAAGGGAGCCAGCCGATGGGAATTTTCCGGCCGGTGCATTTGGTTGTAACCGATGAGGTAAGGGTCGAACCGTTTGGCGTGCATATCTGGAACGACGATAACATTTCGGACAAGCAGGTCACGCTTAACCTTACAACCGAAGTAAAAAACTACAGTGGTTCAGCAGCCAAAATCCATCTGGTGAATGTTCTGAAAGACGCTTCAGGAAAAGTAGTCCGTAAAATCGAGGCCGGGTTCGATTTGCCTGCAGGCCGGTGCGATACCGTGTATCAGGTATTTGAGAATATTGAAAACCCGCACCTGTGGTCGCTGGATGATCCGTATCTGTATGTTGTTCATACGGAAATTTACCGGGATGGGAAACTGGTTGATACTGAAAATACTTCATACGGGATTCGCTGGATTAAATGGGACATTACAGGCGAAAAGGCAACCAACCGTTTTTATCTGAACGGGACCCCGGTTTTTATTAACGGAACGGCCGAGTACGAACATTTAATGGGGCAGGGGCATGCTTTTTCTGACGAGCAGGTCAGGGCCCGGGTTGCACAGGTGCGTGCTGCCGGATACAATGCTTTTCGCGATGCGCATCAGCCACATAATTTACGATACAAAGAAGAAATCGACCGATTGGGCTTGCTTTGGTGGCCGCAGATGGGGGCCCATATCTGGTTCGACACCCCCGAATTCAGGAAGAATTTTAAGCAACTTCTGACCGATTGGATCAGAGAACGGCGAAACAGCCCGTCGGTTGTTTTGTGGGGTCTCGAAAACGAGAGCACCCTGCCAACTGATTTTGCAAAGGAATGTACCGACCTAATTCGCAAACTGGACCCGACGGCCTCGAAACAGCGTCTGGTTACAACCTGCAATGGCGGTACCGGAACCGATTGGAACGTGGTGCAAAACTGGTCGGGGACCTATGGCGGCAACCCGGATTTGTATGATCAGGAAATTTCGAAGCAACTGCTGAATGGTGAGTATGGAGCATGGCGAAGTATTGATGCCCACTCCGAAGGAGGTTTTGTCCAGAACGGGCCGTACACCGAAGACCGTTTCTCGTTGCTGATGGAGTCGAAAGTGCGCCTGGCCGAAGCGGCAAGAGAACATTGTTGCGGACAGTTTCATTGGCTGTTGGCTTCGCACGATAACCCTGGTCGGACGCAGGGCGGCGAAGGCATGCGCGAACTCGATCGTCTGGGGCCTGTCAATTACAAGGGGGCCATCACCATCTGGGGCGAACCACTGGATGTGTATTATATGTTCAGGGCGAATTATGCACCGAAAGAAACAGAGCCGATGGTTTACATCGTTTCACACACATGGCCCGATCGGTGGACAACAACCGGGGAAAAAGATGGCATCCGTGTGTTCTCGAACTGCGATGAAGTGGAGCTTTTTAATGGGGTGCGGGAACATTCGTTCGGACGAAAAACCAATCCGGGGAAAGGGCAGCATTTTGTCTGGGACCAGGCTGATATTCAGAATAATGTGCTGTATGCTGTCGGATATGTTGCCGGGAAAGAGGTTGCACACGACTATATTCTTCTGAATCATTTGCCAAAAGCTAATCGGTTGGGCGAGCTGGGTGGAAATATTGTTCCGCTGACCGAAAATAAGAATCGTAATTATTTGTACCGGGTTAACTGTGGCGGACCGGATTATACCGATTCCGAAGGGAATGAGTGGATGGCCGATGTGCATAAAACCGGCGAAAACACCTGGGGCTCGCATTCGTGGACCGACGATTATCCGGGGCTTCCGGCATTTTATGGCAGCCAGCGCCAAACCAGCGATCCAATTGTGGGAACCAGAGATTGGCCTTTATTCCAGACTTTTCGCTACGGGATGCACAAACTATGGTATGAATTTCCGGTTCCCGATGGCAATTATCAGGTTGAGCTGTTTTTTATTGAGCCCTGGTATGGTACCGGCGGCGGAATGGATTGCACCGGCTGGCGTTTGTTCGATGTGGCGGTGAACGATCGGGTGGTGATTGCTGATTTAGACATCTGGAAGGAAGCTGGTCACGACAGGCTTTTAAAGAAAACCTTGCAGGTGAATGTGAAAGGCGGGACCCTGAAAATCTCATTTCCGAAGATAAAGGCCGGGCAGGCGGTTATTTCAGCCATAGCCATTTCGTCGGATAAGAAAAATAGAAAACCGGCGGTGGCTTCTCCGCGGGTGGTACAGCATTTTCGTTCGGAGGTGAACGCTTCGCCCGAAACATGGATGAATACCGGTGACCGTTGCTTCACCGATTCAGACATTGAATTACTGAAGCTTCCGGCAGAATTGCATGGCGCGGAATGGATCCGGCTGCCGCATCAGATAACGCTTTCTTCCGGAAAAATTCCGGTAAGTTTTACGCTGAATACTGACGCAGATGTGTTTGTTGGTTTAGCCGACCCGTTGCAGCAACCGGCCACATTCAGCAAAAGCAGCAAGGCCATTTCGACGGATGAAACCGGGGAGAAAGCGTATTCCATTTATCAGAAACGGTTCGGGAAGGGGGAGACCGTTGAATTTGCCCTCAGCGGATCAGCGGCCTCGGCTATTGTGGCGATAGTGCCTGTTACCCAGATTAACGATGTGATTGATTTGCGCCCAACGGTTACCCTGTCAACCGACGGGGCGACAACATACGGCGCTTCGCAAATGACGAATTTCTCCGGAAAAGATTGTGTGCTGGTTCCCGGCAATGGCGACGCTGTTGAATGGCAATTCTCCGTTGGACTGGCATCGAAATACGGGCTTGAGTTTCGCTATTTGAATACCGATGGACGGGCATTGAAAGCTGAAATGAGCATTACTTCGATTGACGGGCGCGAAATGTGGCGTGGGCCGGTATGTTTGGACCAGCCTGGAGAAAAGTGGAAAAGCTTCCGGACCGACACGCAAACAACCATTAATGCCGGTATCTACAAGCTGAAACTAACCCTGCTGGAACCCGGACCGGCGTATTTTAATTCATTGAAAATTCAATAAACCAAACGCTATAACTGATGAAGAAACCAATAAAACGAATTGTCGTCGCAACCTTGCTACTGGTCATGGCCGGGGCTGAATTTGCAATGGCGCAAAAAGCAACCTGGATATGGTATCCGGGCGATTATGAGATATGGCTTGGAAATAAAATGCAAAACCGGCGCACCGAGCGGGGAACGTTCTTTCCGCCTTTCTGGAAAATGGACAGTCATTATGTGCTGGTTGAATTCTCCAAAAAGCTTGACCTGAAAACGGAAGAAACCATCCGGTTGAAAGTGGAAGGTCAATACAATGTGAAACTCGACGGCAAGTTGTTGTTCGGTTATCCGGAGAACGTGACGATCCCGGCCGGGAAGCATTTGCTGAATATCAAAGTTCACAACCAGTCTACTGTGCCGGCTATTTTCGTGGACGGGCCGACCATTAAATCCGACAATTCGTGGCTGGTCACGTTTGAAGACAAAGAATGGATCGACGAATCGGGGAAAGCATCGGATACTTCTTCAGGAACGGTTTATCTGAATGCGGCTTCGTGGAATTTTAATGCGCCGGACGAATTGCCTTCACAGTTTAAACTGGCAACCGAGCCGAAGGCTGCTGTTTCCAGTGAAAAGAAAAATAACGGTACGCTCTACGATTTCGGTAAAGAAACATTTGGTTACGTGAAATTTAACGGACTGAAAGGGAAAGGTACGCTGAATATTTACTACGGCGAATCGCCTGAAGAGGCTTTGTCGACCGATCAGTGCGAAACGCTCGACCGTATCCCGGTTGATCAGGCTACGGCCCGCGATGTTACGGTGTCGGGTTCGAAGGCTTTCCGGTATGTGTATGTGGAAGATGAAGCCAATCTTTCGTATAGCTCTGTATCGATGTTGTACGAATATTTGCCGCTTGATTACAAAGGCAGTTTCCGTTGTAACGACGAACAGCTCAATAAAATCTGGGATGTTGGCGCTTATACGCTTCACCTGACGACCCGAGAGTTCTTTATCGATGGCATCAAGCGCGACCGCTGGGTGTGGAGCGGCGATGCTTACCAAAGCTACCTGATGAACTATTACCTGTTTTTCGATTCGCCGTCGGTGAGCCGAACAACGTTTGTTTTGCGGGGAAAAGATCCGGTGACGAGCCACATCAACACCATCATGGACTATACGTTCTACTGGTTCATGGGAGTGTACGACTATTATCAGTACACCGGGAACAAACAGTTGATTGAGCAATTGTATCCGCGCATGAAAAGTCTGATGGACTATTGTCTTTCGCGCCGGAATTCAGAAGGAATGATGCAGGGATTGGCCGGTGACTGGGTATTTATCGACTGGGCCGACTTTAAGATGAGCAAGGCTGGCGAAGTAAGCTTCGAGCAGTTGCTTTTCTGCCGGAGCCTCGAAACGATGGCTTTGTGCGCCAACCTGATGAATGATCCGGAAAACTCGGCTAAATACAGCAAACTGGCTTCCGATTTGAAGTCGAAAATATTCAACGTGTTCTGGTCGCCACAGTACAATGCTTTTGTGCATAACCGCGAAAATGGCAAACTGAGTACGCAGGTAACACCATTTACCAACATGTTTGCCGTGCTGTTTGGCTACCTCGATCAGGACAAAACGAAAGCCGTAAAAGACAATGTTTTGCTGAACCCGAATGCCTTGAAAATTACAACGCCCTACATGCGCTTTTACGAATTGGAAGCCCTGTGTGCGTTGGGTGAGCAAAAATATGTGCTGAAAGAAATCCGCGATTACTGGGGTGGAATGATCAACCTGGGGGCAACCACTTTCTGGGAAAAATACAATCCGCAGGAAAAAAATCCGGAACTGCTGGGCATGTATGGACGGCCGTTCGGAAAGAGCCTGTGCCATGCCTGGGGCGCCAGTCCGATTTATTTGCTGGGTAAATATTACTTGGGCGTGAAGCCAACTTCTCCGGGTTACCAGACCTATTCGGTAGAGCCTTGTCTGGGCGATTTGCAATGGATGGAAGGCGATGTGCCAACGCCAAACGGAAAGGTTCATGTGGCATGTAATCAAAAAGAAATTCGTGTGAAGTCGGACGAAGGGACCGGGACCCTTCGGTTTAAAAGCGCTTCGAAACCAGTTTGTAAAGGTGCAGAAGTCAAACAAACCGGAGATAAACAATACGAAATGACCATCCTGAAGGGGCAGGAGGTTGTGGTGAAATATAAAAATGTAGAATAGTTTTTACAATGAAACAAACCAATTTTCAGCTTTTTGATTTTTTGGATTTCGACACCGCATTGCCGGGTAACGATGTATTGTGGAAAACCTGCGCTCCGGTTGATGTGCGGGTCGATGGTCCTGATGTTGTATTTGAATTGCCGTTCCAGAAACAGAAGGTGTCCAACGATATTACACCCGACCGGGATGTGCCCCGGAAAAACTATCGTTTACGGTTACGCGCTTACGGGCCGAAGATTTTGCGGGTATCGGTCGGGTTTGGGGTTCCTGAAATGCCCGGTTCGCTTATGCTGGCGTTTGACCCGACGCTTCAGGTGGTTCCACTTCAGGTTGAAAAAACGGAAGACGAATGGCTGGTGAAAGATGCCGGCGGGCTTTTGCGTGCCCGGTTGGACCGCCGTCCGTTGAAATTGGATTACTGGAGCGATTTGTTGCCTGAGCCGGAAGAGTCGCTTGAATTGTCGTTTTATCCGGATGGCAAAAAAGAGCTTAAGCTGAGTGCGCACGATCATTTCTTCCCGGCCCGCCACGATGCGTTTGCACTGGCGCTTGTTGAACGCGACGGGCAACCTGACCGGGCAACCCTGTCGTTTCATATTCAGCCCGACGAAAAATTCGTGGGAACCGGCGAACGGTTTACCAAAATGGATTTGTCGGGGCACACGTTTCAGCTAAAAAACCAGGACGGGCAGGGGGTAAATAACCGCCGGACGTACAAGAATGTGCCATTTTTCCTGTCGAGCCGGATGTATGGCGTGTTTATGCACACCTCGGCTTATTCGAAATTTTCGCTGGCCGACCATTCAACCCGCTCAGTGCAGTTGCTGGTTGAAGAACCGCTTCTGGATGTTTTCTTGCTCGGAGGCGAAAATCCGGAGGAAATCCTCTACGAATATCGCCGTTTGACCGGCTTCCCGACCGAACTCCCGCTGTGGAGTTATGGTACCTGGATGAGCCGGATGACCTATTTTTCAGCCGATGAGGTGAAGGAAAAATGCGACCGTTTGCGCCGGGAAGATTACCCGTGCGATGTGATCCATCTGGATACAGGCTGGTTCCGTACCGACTGGCTGTGCGAATGGAGATTTAATCCCGAACGGTTTCCCGATCCGAAGCAGTTTATCCACGATTTGCGCGAAAACGGTTTTAAGGTGAGCCTGTGGCAGATGCCGTATATTGCAGCCAATGCCGAGCAACACGACGAGGCGCTCGAAAACAAATACATGTGTATCCTGAAACAGGTGGAAAAACAGGGCGGTTCCAATTTCTCGGCGCTCGATTATGCAGGGACCATCGATTTTACGTATCCGCAAGCAGTGGAATGGTACAAGGGCCTGCTCCGTAGTTTACTGGAGATGGGCGTAGTTTGCATCAAGACCGATTTTGGTGAAGATATTCACATGAATGCCGAATACCATGCCATGAAACCCGAATTGCTCAACAACCTGTATGCCTTGTTGTACCAGACAGCTGCCTTCGAGGTGACCAAAGAAGTAACCGGCGATGGTATTGTGTGGGCGCGGGCCGGGTGGGCTGGGTGCCAGCGGTATCCGTTGCACTGGGGCGGCGACTCGGCTTGCTCGTGGGATGGAATGGCCGGTTCGCTGAAAGGCGGCTTGCACATCGGTTTGTCGGGCTTTGGCTATTGGAGCCACGACGTGCCGGGCTTCCACAGTGTCCCAAACTTTATGAACTCGGTGGTACCCGACGATTTGTATGTGCGCTGGACCCAGTTCGGGGTGTTTTCATCGCATTTGCGCTACCACGGAACCTCCAAACGTGAACCTTACGAATATCCAGCAATATCGGGCATTGTGCGTAAATGGCTCAAGTTGCGCTATGCACTGATTCCGTACATTGTGGAACAAAGTAAAAAAGTAACCACTTCCGGGTACCCGATGCTCCGAGCGTTGATTTTCCATCATCCGGAAGATAAAATCTGCTGGCATATCGATGATCAGTATTACTTCGGCGACAGCTTCCTGGTTGCGCCGGTGATGAACAGCGAAAACCGCCGCGATGTGTATTTGCCCGAAGGAAAGTGGGTAAACTTTTTCTCCGGGGAAATTTCGGAAGGTGGCCGCTGGCTGAACAATTTTGAATGTCCGCTCGACGAAATGCCGGTTTGGGTGAAATACGGAGCGGAAATACCGGTTTATCCCTATCCGGTAAGCAATACCGACGAAATGGATTTGGCAAAAGCTGCTGATGTGAGGTTTGATGAAAGCTTTGGCGGGCTCGACCGAAGCATTCTGTCAGAACTATGGAAACGTAAGAATGATTAACGATTATAGATTAACGATCAACGAAGTAAAATTAGAAATCAGAAATCAAAATCGTTGTTCGTTAATCGTTAATCAATTAATAACCAATACTGAATAACCAATATCCAATATTCAATGATACAGTCTTCGCGACTGAAACTTTAAACTTTGAACCTGAAACTTTGAACTTTATGAAGACCTGGAAAGAAAATCTGGACGAAACAAAAAAACGCTATATCGACTGGTGGGATCACAAAGGAATCGTTCTGTCGATGTGGGAACACCTGCAAAAAGATGGCGCACCGCACGAATTGATTGCGCCTCCAACGCCTGCCCGCGACCTGGATCAGTTTTGGTTCGACCCCCAGTGGCGGGCCCAAAACCTGCATTACCAACTCTCGCGCAGTTCGTTCAAGGCTGATATTTTGCCGGTTGCCAACACGCACCTTGGCCCCGGTTCGCTGGCTGCCATGCTGGGTGCTGTGCTCGATGGTGGCGAAGGTACCATTTGGATCAAACACGTGGAAGGGCAGGAGCTAAACCTCACGTTCGACGAGAACAACCCGGCCTGGAAACTGCACGAAAACCTGTTGAAAGCCTGTAAGGCCAACTCTGCCAACCGCTACTATGTGGGTTGCCCCGATCTGGTTGAAGGGCTGGATGTGTTGGCCAGTATCCGCGGAACCACCGAAGTACTGATGGATATGATCATGGACCCGGACGGGCTGGAAGTGCAGTTGCAAAAAGTAAATGATGTGTATTTTCAGGTGTTCGACCGCATTTATGACATCATCCGCGAAGGCGACGAGATGGCCTTCTGCTACTTCTCGCTTTGGGCGCCGGGGAAGGTCTCCAAATTGCAGTGCGACCTTTCCACTATGATTTCCGAAGAAGATTACCGCCGCTTTGTGCAGCCGTTTATTTGGGAGCAGTGCCGTAAGATTGATTACACGCTTTACCATTTAGACGGGGTTGATGCGCAGCGCCATTTGGATGCGTTGCTCGAAATCGACGAGCTGAACGCCATTCAGTGGACGCCCGGCGTGGGGCAGCCGCAGGGAGGCGACCCGTGCTGGTACGATTTGTACAAGCGAATTTTGGCGGGTGGGAAATCGGTGATGGCCAACTGGGTGACGCTGGACGAACTGGAACCGCTGATCGATCATGTTGGTAATCAGGGCTTGCACATCAATGTCGATTTCAAATCAGAAAAAGATATTGATGCAGCCTTGAAAATTGTGGAGAAATACAGGTAGGGAGGCTGTCTAAAGAGTGCAATACCCTGAGCATGCCCTCATTGCGAGCGAAGCAGAACAATCTGTAATTCAAAAGATTGCTTCGGTTGTACCTCTTTCGCAATGATGCTCCGACTGACTTTATGGACAGCTTTAAAAGACTGATTTGTCGGGCTTTTGGGGAGTAAAAAGTAAATTCTTTAATAAAAATTTTAAACAGATTCAAAACGCTGTGTTTTTCTGTGGGAAAAAGTGTAAAAAAAACTTATGGAAAATATTTATGCGCTTTTGCGACCAATCGATTTTGCCGTAGTCCTCGTTTATTTGCTGGTGTTGATTGGCCTTGGCTATTGGGTAAGCTTCGGGAAGAAAAAGAAACGTGACGAAAATTTATTTTTGGCCGGCCATTCATTGGGTTGGCCGAGTATTGGTTTTACCATGTGGGGGACCAATGTCGGGCCATCCATGCTGGTGGCTTCGGCCAGCATTGGTTATACAACCGGAATTGTCGCCGGCAACTTTGGTTGGTACGCTTTCCTGTTTATCTTTTTGCTGGCAGTGGTATTTGCGCCGCGGTACCTGGGTGCTCGCGTTCAAACCTTACCCGAATTTATGGGGAAGCGGTTTGGGCAGTCAACCCGCAACATTCTGGCCTGGTACACCATTGCAACGGTTCTGATTTCGTGGCTGGCGCTCACGCTTTTTGCCGGTGGTATTTTGGTCGGGCAGATACTAAACCTGCCCATGTGGTTGTCGGTTTTCGTGCTGATTGGCATTTCAGCTTTTTTTACCATCGCCGGCGGTTTAAAAGCCATTGCCTATACCAATGTGTTCCAGATGTTGTTGCTGATTGTGGTTTCGCTGATCCTGACCATTGTAGGCGTGGTAAAGGCGGGTGGCCCGATGGCCATTTACGAACACACGCCTGCCAGCTACTGGAATTTGTTTTTGCCGGCCAACGACCCGAATTATCCGTGGCTGGCCATTATTTTGGGCTACCCGGTTATGGGTGTTTGGTTTTGGTGTACCGACCAGTCGATGGTACAGTCGGTTTTGGGGGCTAAAAACCTGCGCCAGGGACAAATGGGCGCCAATTTTACCGGCTGGCTAAAAATTCTGGATGTGGCGCTTTTCATCATCCCGGGCATCACCTGCTTTGTGCTTTTCCCTGACCTGAAAAATCCCGACGAAGCGTATATGACCATGGTCACACGCTTGCTGCCGGCCGGTCTGGTCGGGATGGTGATGGCTGTTTTGATTGCTGCGCTGGTCAGTACGATCGACTCGGCGTTGAACTCGCTGAGTACGGTTTTCACGGTCGACATTTATGTGAAGAAATATAAACCGGAAGCTTCTCAAAAAGAAGTCGTCCTGATTGGCCGCATCGTGACGGTGCTTGGGGCGGCCATTGCTATTTTGCTGACCCTGGCGATCAACTCGATCAAAGGGTTAAAACTGTTTGATGTGTTTCAGGCGATACTGGGCTTCTTGGCCCCGCCTATGTCGGTGGTTTTCCTGTTTGGCGTTCTATGGAAACGAACGACGACCCGTGCGGCCAACCTGATCCTTTCGGCCGGGACGGTTTTCAGTATCGGGACCGGAATCCTGTATTTGTGGGTTTTCCCGAAAGAGAAATACGATTTCTGGCCGCACTTCCTGCTGCTTTCGTTTTTCATTTTTGTTGTGTTGGCCGTTGTTGCGTTTTTGGTTTCGTATTTCGACAAAAAGTCGGTCGATCGGAACGTGCTCGATTTTGGCCGTCTGCCCAAACCGGAACGCCGGGTCTGGATTGCCTGGATTACCCTGATTGTTGTGATGGTTAGCCTGTACATCGTATTCAACGGGCATTAGAGGCTTTTTTCAATGTCTGTACCGCTCCTTTCTATCACAGGGAGCGGCCCGTACTTCAGTTCTTCGGAGCGTCTATGTCGCAGGAGACTGTCTGAAAAGTGCTATAATGCCCTGATGCTTCCGCATTGCGGGCGAAACGAAGCAATAAATCATTTCTCGTGATTTTGCTTGTTCGTATCCTTATAAAACTTGCATACATTGGTGAGTCCGCATTTTTTGCAGTTGGGGTTTCGGGCCATGCAAACATATCTTCCGTGCAAGATAAGCCAGTGATGGGCCAGTGGTAACAACTCTTTCGGAAAATACTTCACTAATTGTTTCTCGGTTTCGAGTGGCGTTTTTGCGTTTGTGCTCAGTCCAATCCGGGCGGCGACCCTGAAAACATGTGTGTCGACAGCCAGTGCGGGTTTGTTGTATACGACCGATGCAATCACATTCGCTGTTTTTCGGCCTACTCCGGGCAGTTTTTGCAGTAAATGGATATCGTCGGGAACCTGGCCTTCGAAATTGTTGACCAACATCCGGGCCATTCCGACCAAATGTTTAGCCTTGTTGTTGGGGTATGAGCAGGAACGGATGTAATCGAATACTTCTTCCGGATTGGCTTCGGCGAGAGTTTCCGGGTTCGGGAAACGTTTAAATAAATCAGGAGTTATTTGGTTTACCCGTTTATCGGTACACTGTGCCGACAGAATGACAGCAATTAAAAGCTCGAACGGGTTGTTGTAGTGTAACTCCGTTTCGGCAATGGGCATCTCTTCCCGGAAATAGGCTATTATGTAGTCGAATAACTCTTGCTTCTTCATGTCCGGGACCGGTATTGTTTTTTGTTTTCGAACAAAATATATCAAGAGTGCCAGACCTGTTAGTTTAACGATTTTAGATCGTCGTTAAGTTCAGTCTCGGCGATTTTGATTGTTTCCTGAAATAGTTTTACATATTCCGGATATGATTCGATGTCTTCTAATTTCTGGGTTTTTAGTTGTAATTCTTTCAACTTGTGTCCCAGGTCGTTCATGCCAAAAGTCATAACCGAGGCTTTAGCTTTGTGGGCCAGCTCTCCTAACTCTTTCCACTTTTTTTCTGCCAGGTATTGTTCCAAGCCATTTTTAAACTCAGGAAGTTGGTCGAAAAACATTTGGATGAATTCTTTGAGCATTTCAGGCTCTCCGCCAGTTACTTCTTTCAGGTAGTCTAAGTTGGTATATCTGTTTTGCGACATATTGCTTGTCTAAATGATTAACTGCACAATATTAATGAAAGTTTTGTTTGATTAGGGCATGCAATGCATTTTGTGTTTTGGAGCTTTTGGGGCTGGTGATAATTTTCATGCTTTAGACTGAATAAACCTGTATTTTTGCAAAAAAACTATCAAGCTTAAACGTAGAGGAATGAAGATAACTGCATTTAATCAATTGCATAAAAAAGCCGGCGCCAAAATGGTTGAATTTGCCGGTTTTGAAATGCCGATCGAGTATTCGGGCATTCGAGATGAACACATGACTGTTCGCGAGGGAGTTGGCGTTTTTGATGTTTCGCACATGGGCGAATTTTGGGTGAAAGGGCCGCAGGCCCTCGAGCTGGTCCAGCGTATCACAACGAATGATGTGGCTGCCCTGGAGATCGGGCAGGCCCAGTATTCCTGCTTCCCGAACGGGAAAGGTGGCATTGTTGACGACCTGCTGGTTTATTATTATAGTCCGGAGAAATATATGCTCGTTGTGAATGCTGCAAACATTGAGAAAGATTGGAATTGGGTTGTATCCCAGAACATAAATGGTGTTGAGCTCGAAAATGCGTCTGATGATATTAGTCAGTTGGCCATTCAGGGTCCTAAAGCATTGGCAACGTTGCAAAAGTTAACCTCGGTCGATTTATCGTCGCTTCGATACTACACGTTCACAACCGGCGATGTGGCCGGAATCGAACAGGTGATCATTTCGGCTACCGGATATACCGGTTCCGGAGGTTTTGAGATTTACTTTCGGAATGAATATGCCGAGAAAATTTGGGACGCGGTTTTCGAAGCTGGACGGGAATTCGGAATAAAGCCTGTTGGACTGGGTGCACGCGATACACTCCGTTTGGAAATGGGGTATTGTTTGTACGGTAATGATATTGACGATACAACTTCACCAATTGAAGCTGGCTTAGGCTGGATCACCAAGTTCAATGTTCCGCAGTTTGTTGATCGCGACCTGTTATGGATGCAGAAGCAGGAAGGAGTTTCCCGCAAGCTGAAAGGTTTTGAAATGATCGATAAAGGCATTCCTCGTCATGATTACGAACTAACCGATAAGGATGGCATTGTTATTGGCCGTGTTACCTCGGGAACCATGTCGCCGGTATTAAACAAGGGTATCGGAATGGGGTATGTTGCCAGGGAATATGCAGCTAACGGAACGGAAATATTTGTAAAGATCAGGAATAAGCTATTGAAAGCCAAGATTGTAAAAATGCCATTTATTAATCCGGAGTAATCCGGTTTGTCAGATATGGGGCGACCTGTCATTTTATTTGGCAGGTCGTTCTCTTTTTATTCATAAGTAAATATTGTTGTTAAAACATTGAAATTTAGGTGTGTACTTATGGAACCCCATGCCATGAAAATTAGCTTCTCTAATAATATTTACATGGCCTTTGGTGGCACCACCATAAATTTTGTTACCGTGGCATGTTCGTTTCATCGGTAAACAATCTGCTCCACTTTATTTTTGGTTTAAAAATCGTGTTCGGATATTAAATTTATCAGCTGATTGGCTTCTTTAATTATCTTTGTGCCTTTCTAATAAAAATGGAGAAGCAAAAGAGAAGGCTTGAAGTCTGTTTGTCGCCTGCAATTTACAGCAGGCATGCCGACGATCAGAATATTGTCGTAATTGTCGATATTCTTAGGGCTACTTCGTCGATTTGTGCTGCTTTTCAAAACGGCGTTAAAGCGATTATCCCGGTTTCAACGGTCGAGGAGGCCCGGCAAAAAAAGCAGCAGGGATACATGGTCGCTTCCGAACGCGATGGCTATGTCTTAGATTTTGCCGATTTTGGAAATTCTCCGTTCAATTTTATCCCTGAGAAAGTCGCCGGAAAAGAAATTGTTTACTCCACAACCAACGGGACCCGCTGTATCAATATGGCCGCCCATTCGAAAGCGGTTGTCGTGGGGGCATTTCTGAATATTTCTGCGTTGGCCGATTGGTTGATCAGTCAGGATGCTCCGGTCCTGATTTTCTGTGCTTCGTGGAAAGACCGGTTTAGCCTGGAAGATACCGTGTTTGCCGGAGCATTGGCAGAACGTCTGCTCAATTCCGGGAAATATGAAACCATTTGCGATGCGGTAACTGCCTCCCTCGATCTTTGGGGTTTGGCAAAAGCAGATCTGCATTCATATATATTGAAAGCAGCGCAGAAGGAACGGCTTGCTTCGAAAGGGCTTGACGATTGTATCGAATATTGCCATACGCCCGATCAAACCCGGGTGGTCCCGGCCTTCAAAAATGGCATTTTGGTCGATTTGCTCCGATCGCCCGTGAGGGCAGATGTATAATATCATGATAGATCTCATTGCCAGGATTTTCATTGGGACTGTCGAGAATGTTTTATAACTTGTATCATGAATCTGCAGGCTGATTTTTCTCAGTCGAAAAAAACCAAATATTCGCCTACCTTTAGGTGGATATTTACAAAAACAAAAAATTGTAAATAGTTATTAACCCATAATTTTTCAAACAATGAAGAAGCATAATTTTTATGCGGGCCCCTCAATCTTACCCGAGTACACCAAACAAAAAGTAGCCGAAGCAGTTATTGATTTTGCCGGAACAGGCCTTTCGGTAATGGAAGTTTCGCACCGCAGTAAAGAGTTTGTTGCTGTGATGGATGAAGCAATTGCATTGGTAAAAGAATTGCTGAATGTTCCTGAAGGCTACTCCGTGTTATTTCTTCAGGGCGGCGCCAGTCTTCAGTTCTTAATGGCCCCATACAACCTGTTGAACAAGAAAGCAGCATACATTAATACAGGCACCTGGGCTTCAAAAGCTATTAAAGAGGCCAAATTCCTTGGCGAAGTTGTTGAAGTCGCTTCTTCGAAAGATGCCAATTTTAATTATATCCCGAAAGGTTATACCGTTCCGGATGATGTTGACTATTTTCACTATACATCCAATAATACCATCTTCGGGACAGAAACACTGAAAGACCCGGAAGTAAACGTACCGTTGGTTTGCGATATGTCTTCCGATATTTTCAGCCGCCCGATAGATATTTCGAAATACGACCTGATTTACGCCGGAGCCCAGAAAAACCTGGGACCATCGGGAGCTACGCTGGTAATTGTAAAAGATTCAGCGCTCGGGAAAGTTGAACGCCCGATACCGACCATGCTCGACTACCGCGTGCACATTAAAGACGGGTCGATGTTTAATACCCCGTCAACACTCGCTGTTTTCGGTTGTTTACAAACTCTGCGCTGGCTGAAAGAACAAGGTGGCGTTGAAGCTATCGAAAAAGTAAACAAAGCAAAAGCCGATTTGCTTTATGCCGAAATCGACCGCAACAAGCTCTTCAAATCAACAGTCCCAAATCCGGAAGACCGTTCACGTATGAATGTTTGTTTCGTGATGACCGAAGGAAACGAAGGATTAGAGAAAGAATTCGGTGCATTTGCCAAAGCAAAAGGGATGATTGGTCTGGAAGGCCACCGTTCTGTCGGCGGTTTCAGGGCCTCGCTCTACAATGCTTTGCCAATCGAAAGCGTCCAGGCGCTGGTCGATGTGATGAAAGAATTTGAAGCATCTAAATAATTCAAAAGAAAGAAAAAGCAGGATGGGGGTCCTGCTTTTTTCTTTTTCAGGGGTAATAACAAAATAACTAAACAACTATGAAAAGGGTATTAATAGCTACAGACAAACCGTTTGCCCCGGTCGCAACCGGGCAGATTGTTGAAATTTTCAGGCAGGCCGGTTATCAGGTCGACCTGCTCGAAAAGTATACCTCGAAAAATCAATTGATCGAGGCCATCAAATCGGCTGAAGGAGTGATTGTCCGGAGCGATATTATAGACCGTGAGGTTCTTGAAGCGGCCCCGGAACTGAAAATTGTGGTCAGGGCTGGCGCCGGTTACGACAATATTGATGTACTGACGGCAAGCGAACGGGGTGTTTGCGTGATGAATACGCCCGGCCAGAATTCGAATGCAGTGGCCGAACTGGCCATCGGACTGGCTTTGTACGGTATCCGTGAGTTTTTCTCCGGAAAATCGGGCGGTGAGTTGCGCGGACGGACGCTCGGGTTGCATGGCTATGGTTATGTGGCCCGCAATGTGAACCGCATCGCCAAAGCTTTCGGAATGAAAACCCTGGTTTTTACACGCTACAGTAAGCCTCAGGCTATATCCGAAGGATTGGATGTGACCAATTCGCTCGAAGAACTTTACGAGGCTTCTGATATTGTTTCCATCCATGTTCCGGCACGCGGCGAGCACATCAAATCGGTTAGCTATCCGGTGATGAAGTACCTGAAAGATAATGCAATTATTATCAATACTGCCCGAAAAGAAGTTGTCAATGAGGATGACCTTTTGCGCATCATGGATGAAAAGAAAGGAATAAAGTATCTTTCAGACATTACTCCGGATTGTGCTGCCGAATTTGAACAAAAATATCAGGGACGGTTCTATTTTACTCCGAAAAAACTGGGCGCCCAGACCGAAGAAGCCAATACTAACGCGGGAGTTGCCGCTGCCGAGCAAATTGTTGCGTTCTTCGAAAAAGGCGACCGCACGTTCATGGTCAATAAGTAGTCGGGCGTATTTAAGATCAGATTTGTTTTTGGGGTATTAACAAATTTAAAAAAGAGGGTTGCTCCCAGATATTTATTCTGAAATTCTGAATACTCGTTGTAACTTCGCGGCGTTTTTCAGAAGTGGACTAATAACAGAGAAATAACCCGAAAATAAGAACTATGGCGATTGTCAAACCATTTAAAGGCCTGCGTCCGCCGCAGAAAATTGCAAGCATTGTTGCCTGCTTGCCCTATGATGTCATGAACAGCGAAGAAGCAGCCCGGATGGCAGAGGGAAAAGAATGTTCGCTGCTCCACATTACCCGTGCCGAAATTGATTGTCCGGAGGGAACCGATATTCATTCGGAAACTGTTTACAATAAATCGGTTGAAGCGTTTAACCGCTTTCAGGAAAAAGGTTGGCTGGTTCAGGATCCCGAAGCCCGTTTCTATATTTATGCACAAACCATGAATGGCCGGACCCAGTACGGGATTGTCGGCGCTGCTTCGTGTGAGGATTATAATAACGGGATTATCAAGAAGCACGAGCTGACCCGTCCGGATAAAGAGGAAGACCGCATGGTACTGACCCGCTACCTGAATGCGAATATCGAACCGGTGTTCTTTTCATATAAAGCAGTTCCTGAAATTGATGCGATTGTCAGCAACATCGTAACAAGCCGCAAAGCCGATTACGATTTCGTGGCTGAAGATGGCTTTGGACACCATTTTTGGGTGATTGAAGATGCTGCAGTGAACCGTGACATTGAGAAACTTTTCGCAACCAAAGTGCCTGCAACTTATGTGGCTGACGGTCATCATCGTACGGCTGCTGCTGCACGCATCGGGCTTGAAAAGAAAAACCAGAACCCGAATCACACCGGCGACGAAGAATACAATTTCTTTATGGCCGTCCATTTTCCGGATAACCAGTTGCAGATTATCGACTACAACCGGGTGGTGAAAGACCTGAACGGTTTGTCGGAAGCTGAGTTGGTGGCCCGGTTGGCCGATTCGTTCGATGTTGAAAAAATGGGACCTGGAATTTATAAGCCGGCTAAGTTGCACGAATTCAGCATGTATCTTGGCGGAAATTGGTATAAACTGGCAGCCAAACCAGGAACTTACGACGACAATGACCCGATTGGCGTGCTGGATGTAACCATTCTTTCAAATCTGGTGCTCGACCGTATTTTGGGAATTGATGATTTGCGCACGTCAACCCGGATTGATTTTGTTGGTGGTATCCGCGGGTTGGGCGAATTGCAAAAACGCGTTGACAGTGGCGAGATGAAGGTCGCATTTGCCCTGTACCCGGTGTCGATGCAGCAGCTTATTAATATTGCTGACTCCGGGAATATCATGCCGCCTAAAACAACCTGGTTTGAACCAAAACTGCGGTCAGGATTGGTAATTCACAAACTCGATTAGACTTTTTATTCGCTCTGGTTTCAGTATTTTATCAACAGATTTGGCCCTCCCGGATTCCCGGGAGGGCTTTTTATTTGAGATGGTTTGAAGTTGATGAATTGTTAAAATGACATTGTAAATCATGTTTTATTGTCTTTTTAGAGAAAATAATCGTCATTTTTGAGAATAGCTACGAATTATTTGAGTTTATTGTGTCATGTGGCCTGAGTACAGCACAACAGGCTCGGTGAAAATATCAGTTGGACGAAGGCTTACCGTTTTTTTCCTTCAATTTCAGTAACAGCGGCAAATAAATCAGGATGGCAGTTATGGAAAAGATCAAACCACCGATGGCGCCGGCTGCAAACGCAAACCAGAATACCTCGTTCTGACCCGACCATACAAACGGGACCAGTCCCAGAACCGTGGAAATGATGGTCAGAAAAATGGGAATAATTTTGTGATTAAAGGCTTTGATGTAAAGCGAAAAACTGTGGCGGGCTCCTTTTGCCCTGCAAAAATTGTTGTAGTCGTTTATGATGTAAAGTCCGGCATTCACTACAATACCGCACAGCAGGATGAAAGAAGCAAACCCGCCCTGGTCGAAATTGAAATCGAACAGGTAGAATGTCAGAAAAACGCCGATAAACGAGACCGGGATCATAAAAATAATAGCCAGCGGCTGCACAAGCGATTCGAGCAAAATGGAACAGATAAAATAAATGATCAGCACCACCAGCAGGATCAGGAAATATTGTTTCTTTTCCTTCTTGTCCCAACCGTCCCATTCGTATTTACGAACAGAATATCCCAGCGGCAGAATTTCGGAGAGCTCTTTTTCGTGCCGCTCCCTGATCCTTTTCGAAAAAGGCTCGGGCCCGATAAAATCATAGGCCACCCCTAACTGGTATTGCTGGTTGGTCTTGTAAATATCGTTTCCGGATTTTTGCTTTTGGATAGTCCCGAAATCCGATAGTTTAAACCGTTTGTCCCCGATAGAGATAGGGCGATTGTTTAAATCCCAAACATTGAACAGGCCGTACGAACCGGAAACCAGGGACACCGGCTGTAATTCGTTGTTCGAGTATACCGATGCCAGGGTTGCCTTGTAGATTTTATCTTTCAGGAAGGAATAAAACTGGCTGATCCCAGCTTGGTTCAAGCCAAACTTTTCTTTATCAAAATCGATCGAATATTCATAAAGCGTACTGGCATTCCAGTCCGTTGATCCGGTAATTTCGACATCTTTAACCCGCTCGTTTTCTTCAAGCTTACTTTTTAATTGTTCGGCATACCGGTAAAGCTGGTCGTAGTTGTAACCTTCCAGGATGATCCGGCTGTTTTTAAAGCCCGAATTAAGCTCGTTGGAAAAACCGCGCCCGACACCATACACCGCCCAGTCCATTCCCCCCAGGCTGATGGCTTTCGAGATAATCTCTTCCTTCAAGTAATATGGGAACGAGCCATTTTCGTATTCGGGCTTAAACTGGATACTAATGGATGAATTATTATAGGCCGTAATCGAGGTCTGGAACAGATCAATTTCGTTGTATTTGCTCAGGAAATTCTCCATCAGTTCAACGGCATCGTTCAGTTGCTGGACCGTACAGCCTTCGGGCATTTTACCCCTGACATACAGTGTCGTACGAGACGGTTCGGAATAAAAGGAACTTTCAAAGACATACTCGGTGAAAAGGCGCAACGATCCGCCAAGCGCTTTTTCCAGTTTCGGCCGTGCCTCCTCGGTAAACCAACTGCTGCCCAGTGTTTGGTTATACCATTCGGCCCAACGGCCTTCCGTTTCAATTTTCTGCGGAAGCCACTGTACCGGGATGCCGAACCCCAAAATAAACAAAAGGATAAAAGCCCACCGAAACCGTTTGCCAAAGCGGATAAACCGTCCGTAGAAACGGGCTATCCGCAATGCTCTGCGTTTTCTCCGGAAAAAGTGGCGGGTTTTCCGGCTGTCAAGCTTTACTTTCTTCATCAGTGCCGGGATAAAAAACAGGGCAATCATCATCGAGACCGATAGGTTTACAATAATGACCTGGGCAAATTCTACCAGGTTGATTTTTTGCTCGTCTTTCAGGAAGAAAATAATGCACAGCGCGCCGATGGTTGTCAGTGTAGCGGCCAGGATGGCCATAAATGCTTTCCGGTTGCCCTGATGGCGGAGGTGGTCGATCATGATGATGCTGTTGTCAATGATCATCCCGAACGAAATGGTGATCCCGGCCAGCGAATACAGGTGTATCTCGATTTTCAGTGCATAATAGAAAATGCAGGCAATTACCAGGTTGGCGGCAATGCTGATGGTGATCAGGAGTAAATAGCGGGGCTGGCGGCTGATAATAAGGATAAATGAAAGCAGGATCAGCAACGAAAAAAGGGTGCGCAACCCGATTTTATGCAATTCGTTGTTGAGGTACTGCGTAGAGTCGCTTGCCAACAGTAATGAATATCCCGAAGGTAAGCCGGCTTTTAGCTGGCCGATTTCGTCCTTTATTTTGGCGGCCAGCCGCAAATGATTAACATGGTCTTCCGGGTAAATAACCATGTAGATGGTGTTCAGCCCGTTAATCCGGAAATACGATGAAGGCAACTGCTCTTTATAGGTAATGGTGGCCAGGTCGCCCAGCAGGATCAGCCGGTTGTTTACTTTTTTTACCGGGATAGATTGCCAGACGATAGAATCGGATGCCAGCCCGTTTTTCAGGTAAATGCCGGTTATTGATTCCAGCTCCCGATTCACGCCGGTTACCATTCCCTGTCCCAGATAATCGGTTCGGAAATAATTGGTGATTTCGGTGGCAATTTCTCCGGACGAGATGCCGAGAGTTTCTATCTTGTCGCTGTCGAAACGGATTTCCCATTCGAATGGCACCGTCCCGTACACCTTTACGCCACTAACCCCGGAAAGTGTTGAGAGTTTGGGGACGATGTGCTCCTCGGCATACTTCTGTATAAAATACGGACTGGCACTCCCATTGAGTGTGTAGGTAAGAATGGGACTGGTATTTTGTCCGCTGGTACTCAGCGAAAGTTCCGGAAACGAAACCTGCTCCGGAAGGTTGGGATAGGTTTGGCGTATCAGCGAAGCAATCTCGAACCGGGCAGCATCCAGGTTCACGTTTTTTTTAAACGACAGGTCAATCCGCCCGTAACCTTTCGATGAAACCGACGATACTTCCTGAATGCCTTTAACGGAGCTGAACAACCCTTCCAACTTCGAAGTCACCTCTTGCTCGATAACCCGGGCCGAAGCATCGGACCATCTGTAACTGACTGATAGCCCCGGCAGCGACCGTGAAGGGGTTAACTGCACATTCAAAAGCGGCAGGAGGCTGAGCCCTACGATCATCAGCAGGACAAAAAGGACCAGTATGGAGAAGGAGGAGGGTTTATTGGGGGACATTTTTACCCCCTTTCCTCAAATAGTAGTAGCATAATGGCACTAAATACAGGCTGACGAGTGTTCCGAGGGTCATTCCTCCGATCATCGACAGAGCCAGCGGACGTTGCAGGTCGGCGCCCAGGCCGGAACTGAACAGGAGCGGGGCCAAGGCCAGGATGGTGGTCAGGCTGGTCATTAAAATGGCGGTAAGCCTGCGGTGACCGGCTTCAACCATCGAGCGGATCAGGGAATAGCCTTGTGCGCGAAGCTGGTTCATCGTGTCGATTTTCAGGATCGAGTCATTGATCACAACCCCGCTCATCACCACGATGCCAATCAGCGACATCAGGTTGATGCCCGATCCTCCCAGCTTTAAGGCCAGAAAAGCCCCGAAAATATCAATCGGCACTTCAATCAAAACAATTAACGGCAGGATGAGCGATTCGAACTGCGAAGCCAGAATGAAATACAGTAGTGCCAGCGAGATCATGAGGATAAAAACTAATTCGCGCATCAGTTTTTTGTTCGACAGGATGCTTCCGGAGAAACTAACCTCAAAGAGTTTATCGCCGGCTACCGCCTGCCGGATGCTGTTTTCCGTATCTGCCAGTTTTTCCTCCGGAATATCCAGGTCAACCGGGTAATATTCACCTTCCTTCCCGGCAACGATTGTTTTTAGGTCTTCCTGCCCCGATTGGCTGATCAGGTTCCTCACAGGGATCAATTCGCCCTTAGTGTTGCGGATAAACAATCCGCCCAGGATTGTCTGGATGGTTTGCAGTTTTCCGCCAAGGATAACCGGAACAAAATCCTGGTTGTCGGTAATCAGGAAAACCTGGTTTTCGTTGAATGCGTTTTTCAGCTTGTTATATACAGCGCTAAACTCAACGTCATAAAGCATCAGCCTGGCCGGGTCGGTATGTAAAACGGTATAATCGGAAAGCAGAATTTCCCCGATTGGCTGATCGGGTAACACTGTTTGTATTTTGGCGAGTATATGCCGCAGATTTTTGGTTCGGTCAGAATTGTTATCGGTTGTTGCCCGGAGCCGGGCGGTCAACGGTTTTTCCGAAGAAGAAAAAATAGTATTGAAGATATTATCGGCATCGCCGGCCTGCATGATGCATTCAGGAAAACGTGTTTTCAGGAAATTGCCTGCTGCCTGTACCGTACTGTCGAGTGCTGACGGATTTTTCACCTTCAGGTAAATAACTGCTTCGGAAGGCGATGCCGTGCTGGTTTTGTCCATAATAAATTGTTGCTCGCCAATCAGACAGGTATTTTGCACGACCGATTTCCCCAGGCTCGCAACAAGCTGTTCTACCCGTTTTTTGTTTTCGTCGATATGAATGTGTTCGTTCCAGTCGATTTTCAGGAGTACCTCCGTTTTTGTTATGACCGGCAACCGGGTTTTATCCAAATGCCGGTAGAGCGTTATTGAACCAACCAGGAATAAAAAAACCAGGGTGAACGCAAATACCTGTTTTCGCATGATCAGACGAAACCCTTTCATGTAAATTGCCTCAAAATGGATAAAATTGAGCCGCTTCAAATAACGGTTTTCTTTCTCCGGCTCCGACTTCTGGTAAACAATCCGATAATAAACCGGCAACAGGGTTACTGATACCGCCAACGAAACCAGCAACCCGATAGTAACAGCCATGGCTTGGTCGTAGAAGAGGGCACCGGAAATTCCGCTGATAAAAATTAACGGGATAAATACCGCACAGGTGGTGAGAACCGAACTGAGCATGGGCCGGAAAACTTCGTTGGTTCCGCTTACACAGGCAGATTCAAGGATTGGGAGTTCTTTGGGTTCTGTTGTTTCTGTGTTTGGGGCTGGTGCTTTTTCATTGGAACCTGAAACCTGGAACCTGAGATTGGTCAGTCGTTGGCGGTGCTGGGTGATGTTATCGATGACGATAATGGAATTGTCAACCATCATCCCTACTCCCAAAATAATTCCTGACAGGGAAACGATATTGATGGAGATATGAAAGGCATAAAACATGAGCATTGAAATAATCAACGACGTTGGAATGGTAATTCCAATCAACATCGGGGCCCTAAATTCTTTCAGGAACAGAAACATGACAGCAAAAGCCAGAATGGCGCCCCAAACCAGGTTTTGTTCCAGATTGGCTATCGAATAATCGAGTAACTGAGTTTGGTTGCGGGTCACTTCAAACCGGATGTCGGGGTAGTCTTTTTCAAATTCACCGATCAGGCTGTTTAGTTTTTCTTTGAGCTCAGACATCTGGGCATCGCTTTGCTTAATAACAGCAATGGTTACCGCATCAGCCCCGTTGGCCAGTACTTTTCCTTTTTGTTTCTGCGGATGTTCAATGACCGAGGCGACATCTTTGAGTTGCAACAACCTGTCGTTAACCCGGAAGTACACATTTTCAATGTCCTTTTTGTTTTGCAGGGTCGACGAAAATCGGACACTGTACTGGTACTGCCCGTCGCGGATCAGCAGGTTGCCCAGCTTGATGTTGTTCTTTTCGATGATATTCTTCAGAGTTTCCAGCGTAATACCCAGCGATTCGAGTTTGTGATTGTCGGGCAAAATCAGCAGTTCAGAGCTAACCATCCCGCTCATATCAACCATGGCCACCTCCGGAAGTTGTTCGATCCGTTTGCGGATCACATTGGAGGCAAAACGGCTTAGCTCGACAAACTTTTGCGAAACCGGGAAAAGGTCGTTATCCGGGGTATTGAGTGGGTGCAGGAACGAGGTTGCTGTTGTTGGGGAGGCTGCAGTGGTTCTTTTGGTTCCTATTGTTTCTGTGGTTTCGGTAGTTGGGGCTGGTTCTTTTGTGTTAGGATCGGCAACCAGTAATCCTGAATTGCGAACCGTCAGGTTCAAGTAAAAGACCGGGATATCGGTAGCGTTGGCTTTGATCACCCGGGGACGTTCGATGCTGGCAGGAAGATAATTCATGGCTCGGTCGATCTTCTCATTAACCTCGATAAAGGCAAAGTCGACATTGGTTCCGTAATCAAACTGGAGGTGAATAACGCTGGTTTCGTTGCGAGTCTCGCTGGTGATATCAGCCAGGTGCCCCACCTGCATCAGCTGGCGCCGAATGGGTTGTACAACCGTGTTTTCCAGTTCGCGCGCCGAGGTGTTTGATTCACTTACCTGAACAGTAATCTCCGGAATATCAATGTCCGGCATCAGCGAAACCGGAATGTAGTTCATCGCAAATACCCCTAAAACCAGGATGGCAATAAAGGTCATACTTACGGCAATCGGTCGGTTGATGAGAAAACGTACCATGGAAAAGGAGTTTCAGGTTTCAGGTTTCAGGTTTCAGGTTATTGGAATTTACGACCTTTTAAGGGAGAATTTCGGAGATAATCTGAAAACTTCTGGAGTTGTCGGCTCTGTTTCATGCACTTTTCGTATAAAACGTCAAACTCTTCCTGTTCGATATCGTTAAAATCAAGTGCCCTATATAGCTGTGACCGGCTTTCGCCAATCGATCCTTTTGAAATGGACAGGAAATGATTGAATTCCTTATTTCCGTCACGTTCGGATCCTTCGGCAATATTATCCATTGCGGAGCCAGATGATCTTCGGATCTGATCAACCAACGTAAAATCCCTGTTAGAATAGTTCCTGCCTGTTATCGAATTTATTTCACAACAAATATCCCGTGCAGTTTGCCAAATTTCCAAATCTTCAAATCGTTGTATTGTGGACATAACTTATCATTTTTTTATTTACTAACCGACAACCTGTAACCTGAAACTATCTAATAACTACCACACTCTCATGCGCCAGGTTCAGGTTTCCGGAAATAATAACGGTATCGCCCGGTTCAAGCGTTCCGCCTTTGTCTGGATGGGCAATCACGGAATAGGAGGTGCTGTTTTCTGCGGTTGTCTGAACGTAGGTCCAGAATGCAGTGCCATGGGTATATTTAAACAAGACTTCCTGGTTTTGCCGAAGCAGTACGGCTGATTTGGGAACCACCAACTGGTTGGGTATTTCTTTTTCTACCAGCACCTTTACGTTCATGCCTTCCATTAACGGACCAGTATTCTGCACTTGTGCCTTTACCTTAATCAATCCGTTTTCGTCAATAACCGGGTTGATTTCCGATACGGTTCCGTAAAACACCGACTGCCCTGAAAACGGGATTAACTGAACCTTGTCATTCAGGCGAATATCGTTCATTTCGTTTTCCATGATCCGGAATTCTACTTCAAACAGGTTGTTATCAATCAGGGTGCAGAAGGTTTCCCCGGTGCTTACCTGATCGTACTGCTTTTTCCCAATATTGGCAACAATGCCGTTGAATGGCGCATTCAACCGAGTTGATTCCAAGTTATACCGGGCAGTCTGTAGTCCCTGCAACGCCTCGGCATAGCCTGATTTTATCAGGGCCATTTCATAGATTGCTTCCGGGATTTTTGTACTATCCAACGTGTTGTAGCCCTGCCCGATCAGGATATTTTGCAGTTCCAGCCTGGCGCTTTTCAATTGGATTTGGGCGCTGCCCGACTGCTGCTGATAGGTAAACGGGTTTAGTCCGGCAATAAGCTCCCCGGCTTTAATAAAATCGCCATTGTGAACCGGAATTTTTTCCAACTGCCCGCTTACTTTAAACTGAAGGCCGCTTTTACGTAAAGCCACCAGTTTGCCGTTGTTGACCAGTTCTTTCTTAAATGGCTCTTGTTTCAGAACCATCACATCGACCGGGTTTTGCTGCTCGGTATACTGGCGTTTCCCGGCCTTGCTGTCGCTGTCGTTGCCCGCAGTTTTGGCGCCACAGGCATATAGAATATACAGGGCAACAAGTGTTGTTATCAAGAAGTAACCTCGCCTTATCATAGATTCAACTTTTTAATGCATTTTAACCGGATGGTATAACTTATTTTTCTCTGTTCCAATTTTATCAAAAACAGGTCGCCAGCGCATTGTCCCATCTTGCGTTCCCACTGAGTTATCAATGTAATGCTGGTTTTCAAATCCTGGTAATACAAACTCTCCTGCACCTCCAAAATCAATAATATCAAACCCGGCATGATACAGCAAGGTTGCAAAGAGAACCTCGTGATGGCCACACCATCCGCTTTGCAACGCATCATGAATAAAAGCAATGGCTTGCTTGGATATTCGATATATTGGGTTAAATGAACGAATTCTTTTTTCAAAAGGAATTACCTGATAAGGGTGAGCAAGTGCTTTCCACCAATACCAATTGGGGTCATGCATTGATGAGTGGACATGACTACTTATAAAATCACCCTCAATATCAGAAAATAAAATAAAAAAATCTTTCCAAATACCACTGTAAGTTACGTCATCTTCAATACACCAATAATAATCGTAATCCGGATGTTGAAGGAAAAAACGAATAAGAGGAAACTGATTGTTCCCTGGAACCAAACTAAACCCAAGGGGAAAATAATCACTTTGGGTTATGATGTGGTCTGTGAAAGTGAAAGCATTAATATGGTCAAGACGAGTTTGCGTAGCATTACCTTTTTGATGGCTCAGCAAAAAGCATTTTCCCAAAGAACTGGTTGAAGTTCTTATTGTTTCATAGAAATTAACAAGTTCATCTGTCGACTTATCCGACAGAATTAGAAAAGCTTGCCTTATTTTGGTATCCATCTATCTATTTTTAAGTTAGGCCTCTATTAAATGATGTTCCCTCAACAAATCGATAATAATGAAGCATCAAAACAGCATCCATCCTTCGGATGACAAAACCTTTTTGCATCAAAATATTGGATATTGCATAATCAACACCCAGAAGCCGTTTATTCTTCATCACAAGTTTGAGTTCGTTTTTGATTTCAGCCCAAGTTTTCCGTTTTATAACCATAAAAAAACCAGATACTGGTGAATTTATCTGTGTTATCTTACCTTTTCTTTCTCTTCGAAGATGATCCGCAATCAAAAAATTATATTTAATTGAATCAATCTCCATTAATTTATTATCATATAATTGCGATCCTGTTCCAATCCTATTTGTATAACAAGTAAACATCCCTGTATCCGGATAACTGTCTATGTATTCACGGATCAAATGTCCAAAATCCGAATGAAAAAACAAGGTGTCCCCATCTGTAAAAACAGCCCAATCATCTGGGTTCTTTATCAAGGACATGTATTGATCATACGCGTTAAATAATCTGCCTTCAAAAGAATATGGGGAAAGAACCAAATCATCTGAGAAAATTTATCTGTTTGATCTTATCTTTTGTTCAATAGTAAGGACTATCTCATTCCATTCCGGAAATCGTTCAAATATGGGAAGCCTTCCTATCCCTCCATGCGAATGATATACGTTAAATGCCGGATCAATAATAACATCATACCCTCTTGAGATCATTTCACAAGCCCAATCGTAATCTTCACAGCCTTCCCTCAGAGACTCATCGAAAGGATAAGATTCCCATAAATTTTTTCTAATTATCGCATTAGTATTTGTCATATGTTTTGAAAAATGCTGTTTATACAGATTTCGGGTATTAAAAAAACGTAGGTCAAAAAGCTTTTCTTCATAAGAGCCATCCGGGAGCGAATAATAATGACCAGACACCGCTGCCACTTTCTGATTCTTAAAATTTCTCATTGCATCTTCATACCAAGTGCGGCTTACTGGAAGTGAATGGCCACTTATAATTCCAATGTATTTGCCCCAGGCTTGCTTGATTCCCTGATTTAATGCGCGACTGTAATTAAATGATTCGGGTTCAATATTTATTACTTTTCGTATTGGATAAGATTCAATTATCTCTAATGTTTTATCAGTTGAACCTGAATCCACTATTATGATTTCAAAATCAAGTCGGCTTTGAAGGAACAATGATTCCAATACTTTTCCTAACCACTTTTCTTCATTTAAAGTCCTAATGATCCAAGATGTTTCGGGTTGTTTGGGAAAGTCCATTGTGCAGATGTCCTTTGGTTTTAATTTCGTATCAAATCCCCACCATTTATTTTCTTCAACATGGGCTCTTAAATCTTGAGGAAGCATAGAACAAACCTTTAAAAGTTCCTTCCGGTTCCTTTTTTCAATGTTCTCTGAAGCATACTGACTGGTTCTTCCCCGTGGGTGTGGCAAGTGAAAAAGCGGGCCATCGACCCTTTCTATTTTGTAACCTAAAGTATCCCATCTAACATAGCGCTCTGCATCTTCCGGTCCCCAACCGTAGAAGTGTTCATTTTCCATTCCTGCTTCAATGTATGCCCTTTTATTGACCAAAAAGGCACCACCAACCGACCAATCGCCATGCATGTGCTCCATATATGCTTTTGATTGCAGCAAAATATCCAACCGGCAGTTATTGTCGGTATAAAGTTTTTTAAAAAATTTGGAAACCGAATAGAAATACCTGTTGTAAGGGAATACCATATCTGCTTCATTGTCTCTGAGCAGATTTACTCCCGCTTCGATTTGAGAAGGAACCCCGATAACGTCTGCATCCCAAACAGCCAGATAGGGAGTTGTTGCCATCCTAGTCATCTGGTTTAAATATTTGGTCCGGTGGAAAATAGGGGCATGATCCTCTCTGAAAATCTTAATGATATCTTTTTGCAGATGAACTTTTTCCTGACGGTCTGCCTCCAAAACGATTACTCCGGTTTTGAAATAGTTCCGGATAAATTGAACCACTAATTGTAAATTTTCTAAACGCTCCGGACTATCAATCCGAACAGGGACCAAAAAAGTCACATCGGTTAAACCTATTTTATTCATATTTTCTTCAAATTAAAGGTTTTGGTCAATTAATGACTTTAGCGGATTTATAAACCGGTAGATTGCGCGCACATCGCGGGTAACGATCTCTGCCGTCCCATCCATTTCCTGGATGAATTTTAATTGTTCCCTGTAACTGGACACCATTCCGGAGGTAATCTCGATATTAACCGAATAAACTGATTCCTCAGGGACTATCGATATAGATTTAACTTTGCCTTTCAGCATCCCAAACTCCATATACGGAAATCCATTAAGTTTTATATTGACTCGTTGCCCAATCTTAATTTTCCCAAATCCGGCAACCGCTACCTTTGCTTTCCCCACAATGGCACTGTTATCTTCGGGGACAACAGATGCAAGACGGTCCCCATTGGCAATATATTGGTTCGCACTCCAGTAATTACTAAACGAAACTTTTCCGGCAATTGGCGACACCAGCAAATAATTTTCTTCCCATTGTTTCAACCGGGCTGAAAGCAACTGTAAGGCTTCGTTTATTTCTGATTTATGTTCTCGTTCTTCTTTTTCCTGTTGCATTTCCAGTTCAACAATGTTTTCTTTCATTTGCAGGATGGTAGTTTCTATACTTTTTATGTTAGCGGTAAAACCTATAAAAGATGATTGTTTCTGCACAAACGTCTGCTCCGATTTCTCGTAATCCAGCGCCGAAATCGCCGGAGGATTGAGATGATATAACTGTGAATCGCGTTTAAAACCGATATTGGCTAACAATAAACCTTTCTTCTCAAATGCTTTTTGCGATGATAATTTCTGATAATACTCTCTTTGTTTTACTACCTGCATTTGAAGCAATTCAATTTTTGTCGGAATAAATGCCAGTTTTAAAAAATGGATATAATTGTCAGCCGATTTACGTAGTTGTTCGTAATCATCTTGCATTGTACCTAATTCCAGGTCAGGCCAAGAAGTATTACTCATACTTGAACTATTTAACAGGTCAGACTTAATGAGCTCTTTTAATCTGCAGATATCTTCATAGTTAGCCGTATTCTCCAGTAAAGCAACCGGATCGTCTTTTTTTACACTCATTCCATCCTGAACAAAAATCCGGTCAATTTTTCCCGAAGTCCTGGCAACGAGAGGGGCCGGCGGTTGTTGGGTGGTAATCATTACCGGCGCACTAATAATCTCCGGATATTTGAAAAAATAGGTTCCTAAAATGAGCAGCGAGAATATTCCAAAAATTACCGAAAGCCCCCAACGGGTTACCTGGCCGGGAATTCGCCCCATCAGGTCCTGAACTTCTTCGCTGTGTTGTTCCAAGTTATCGAATTGTGGCATTCTCTCTGATTTTTCGGTTATCCAATTCCAGTTGATTTTTTATCAAGTGAAAGTAGGCGCCTTCCATGGCGACCAGCTCCTGGTGTGTCCCTTTTTCAACAATCCGTCCTTTCTCCAAAACAACAATCTGATCTGCTTTTTTTACCGTACTTAAGCGATGAGCTACCACCACGACCGTCCTTCCTTCAAAAAAACGGTCAAGGTTCCCCATGATTGTTCGCTCGTTATTGGCATCCAGGGCGTTGGTTGCTTCGTCAAAAAACAGGAATGACGGATTTTTATATACTGCTCTGGCGATCAATATTCGTTGCTTTTGCCCGGTACTCAACCCGGTACCGTCGTTTCCGATCTTAGTGTCGTACCTCAGGGGCATTGTTTCTATGGCCTCCTGAATATTGGCTGTACGGGCTGCCTGTTCAACCTTGCCCAGATCGGGGTATTCATCTATGACGCCAATATTTCCGGCAATGCTGTCGGAAAAAATAAAACCTTCCTGCATGACTACCCCACAGTGTTTACGCCATTCACGCGGGCTGTACCGGTCTAATTTCCTGTCGCCCAGCCATATTTCGCCCTTCGTAGGAGGATAAAAACCCAGTAGTAATTTCAGCAGGGTTGTCTTCCCGCTTCCGCTGGTACCAACAATGGCAGTCACTTTATTGGGGAGAATTTCCAGGTCAATACCATCCAATACCTTCTCAGAATGTGGCCCTTCATACTGAAATACAAGGTTGCGAATGGAAAGCTCCCTGTTTTGCGGTATTTCCCTTATCAGGTTATCTTCCGGGCGTTCTTCTTCATCTTTTTCCCTGATTTCGCCCAACCGTTCCATGCTGATCCCGGCATCTTGCGCTGCCTGTGTGAACCCAATAAACTGTTCGATAGGGGCATTCAGTTGCCCGATGATATATTGAACAGCCACCATCATCCCCAGGGTCATGTCTCCAGTAATCACCGCCCTGGCCGACAAGAAGGAGATAAAGACGTTCTTTGCTTGGTTGATAAAGGTTGCCCCTACCTGTTGGCTTTGACTTAGCACCAATCCTTTTACACTCACTTTAAACAAACGGGCCTGGATGCGTTCCCATTCCCAGCGTTTTTGCTGTTCGCAGGCATTCAATTTAATTTCCTGCATCCCGGAAACCAACTGTACAACATTATTCTGGTTGGCCGAAGCCTGCTGAAACCGTTTGTAATCCAGTTCCCTCCGCCGCCGGAGAAAAACAAGAACCCACCCGATATACAAAGCGCTGCCCAGAAAAAATATTCCCAGTATTCCTATGTGATAACTGGCCATAATAAACGAATATATGATCAGCGTGAAAATTGCAAACAGAATATTGATCAGCGAACCGGTCAAAAAGGACTGGATCCGTCCGTGATCGCCAATCCGTTGCAGAATGTCGCCAATCAGTTTTACATCGAAGAAGGAAACCGGCAGTTTCATCAACTTAATGAGAAAATCAGAAATCAGGGAGATGCTGATACGGGTAGTAACATGGAGCATGATCCAGCTCCGGATCATATCGTTGGCCATGGTACCGACCGAAAGCACGACCTGTGCGATCAGTACCATGACAATAAAACTCAGGTCGCTGTTGTTAATCCCGTAATCAACAATGGCTTGAGATAGAAAAGGGAAGATCATACTAATCAAACCTCCCGTAACCATGGCCAACCCAATTTGTACCAGGTATTTCTGATAAGGGCGCAGATAGTTTAACAGAAAACGGAAGGTTAACTTCTTCTGCATTTCTTCTTCATCGAACTGATAAAACTCTGGGGTGGTTTCTATCAACAAGGCTGTCCCTATCCGATTGCCTTCATAGGAGGAACTTAGCCAGCATTTTAGAAATTCATCTTTGCTGTATTCCAGTAGTCCAATAGCAGGATCGGCCACATAAACTATTTCTCCTCGCCTTTTCTTTTTAATATCATAAACCACTACAAAGTGTCGTTGTTTCCAGTGAACTATGCAAGGGAAAGGCACCTCGTCCCGCAAATCTTCCCAGGTTAATCGATATCCCTTGGTGCGAAAGCCGATATTCTCGGCCACTTCGCTGATTCCCAACATTGAAACTCCTTCGCGAGTAATATACGAACGGGGACGCAGGTATTGCAACGAATAGGTTTTTCCATAATATTTGGCCACCATACGTATGCAGGTGGGGCCGCAGTCCATAGAATCCAGTTGGTTATAGTGGGGGAATTTGGGCATTAGCGAATAATTATCCGTTAGGTGATTTTTTACGGTTTTACATGGCATAGGTTGGGCTTACCAATTGCAAGCTCATAATTAGATGGCGAAGGGCAGAGCCACTGATATACACAATCACTACAGGGTTGCATATTTCGAATATTTAGCCAAGAGTTACCATTTTTTAGTTCCCTAAACAAAAGCTCCGGAACAAAATCATCTATACAACCTATTGATTCATTGTTCAAATTTGAGAACAAAGTTCCTTGAGGCAGAACCTTCATCTTCCCAAAATTATTCTCATTGATTATCTGTCTAGAAAAATAAGTTTGTTTACTAATATTCCCGAACAATATATCCCTCTCTTCCATAAAAACCCTGCTTTCAAAAAAGACAAGGTTTCGGAAGTTATAAAATGGATAAACCATGACATTTTCTATTTTAAAAGCTTCTATTACTCTGGATACCTCATCAAATTCGTCGTCAGAAGAGACTAGAAAGTTCCATCTACAATGCATCTCTCTAAACACGGGATCCGAACATATTTCTTCTATCACGTTTGTATCAATTGGAAAATTGACATTGACATTTAGCGCACCATTCCCCCCCTTAAAATAATTCAATTTAATTAAATTAAATCTCAGATTTTGTAATTGACTATGATAAAATATCTTATATGAGGTTCTATTGAAAAAATCGACCAAATCTTGTAATTCACTATAATTGAATATATCACCACCAACAATATTTATTACATTTAACCCTGAACCTTGCAACTTCTTTACAAACCCTGCTATTTCAGTTAATGTAATTTTTCCATTAAATGCCTTTGTACAAAAAGTAGTCTGTTTGAATGCATTTTGGCAGCAACTGCAGTTCAGTTTGCATTCACTGTTAATATAAAATGTTAGCTCTTTGAGGTAGGTTAAAACGTCGACACCAGGAGATATTTCATCTATCTTTTCTAAATTACTTATTTGACGTTGAAGTTTTAACAGAGGATAAGGGAATATTGGTTTTGCCCTTACATGGTTTTGGTTAACACAATCTCCAGAAAACGAACTTCTAATTTCTTGAATAAAAATGAACACCTCATTGTCAGTCAAATCAATGTCTGAAAGTTCGACGCAAAAATAAGACTCTCGAGTCATAAGCTTATCAACTATTTCTGCGATTCTTCTTGTCTTTTTGAAGACCTTCTTCGTAGAAGACATGGTATTGATAATGATAACCAATTTAGAGTTTGTGTGAATGAAACAGTGAGGCTCAATATAAAACCAATATTTATTATTCATGTCTTTTTTCATTTAAGTTCTATTCTATGACAACATCACTAATAATAGTCCGATATAATTCAGAGTTCTCTTCTAAAGTGGAGAAGATTTCTGAAAACCTTCTCTTTAAACTGTGCAAATTTGTATATTCGTTACAAATAGGTCTCTCTCGATTCAGTCCCTGTATATTAAACATACATACAAAACATGATTCCGCGTTATAACAAGTTGAACACTGCCGTTCTATTTTTTCATAATATTCATTGTATAACTTTGCAATTTGGGCTGTATCTAAATCTATTCCAGCATCAGAAACTTTCCCGATGGCATATTGGTGACCAATTCTTTCGCAAGGGAATATTTTCCCTGCTGCAGTAATAAACATTTTCCGACCAAAGGGCAGACATGTTCCAGTAGGAATGAAATTCTTGTCATTATTTGTTGCAACTAAGTCGTCATAGGATTTAAAATAATTACCACTATGTTGAATGAGAAAATTACTCACTGATTGAATGTCCGGGGATTTTAAAAAAAGCTTATCATTTATATTCTTAGGATTAGTAACCTTTTTAAGGTCGTCTATATAGCTCCGGAACAATTTGTTAAATTCACCCATTTTCTCTTCCTGTATTCCGACTGTATTTATTTGAGAAATATTTGGGATAACATTATATTCGGCTTCAAAAAACTCGCATATTTCAGCAACCGAATTTCTGTCATGCAGAACTGCATTAAACGTAACCTTTCTTTTAAAGTACTCAGGGTACATGTCTTTGATTACTTTCAGGTTTTGATATAATTGGGGGAAAGACGATTTACCATAGCTGTCAAGCCGATAGCTATTATGATTTTCATTTCCATCCAAACTAACTGTTATCATGATATCATTATTTGCCAGAAAGTCAATATGCTTGTCTAATAATATACCATTGGTTGTCATATTAAACATGATCTTTCTATTAATATCAATACTTTTCACATATGATATTATTTCCTTAATTACAATACTCCGTTAAATTTTAAGCGGCAATAGTGCCGAAATATATAAGTTCTTTGACAATATCTTGATTTTTTAGTTTGTTTGGGTTTACAGCGAACACGCCAATAAATCGTTCGATGAGTAACATATTGTGGTAC
>JAJUGZ010000199.1 GCA_029265715.1 Bacteroidota bacterium | reverse complement strand
TATTTCATCTGTATAAATTTTCAATGTAGGTTCGTACAATTTTCGTAACAGTGTTCGCTTTTCAAGCTGAATCCCAACGGATGGAATAGCCATTTATACATTTTCGGTTTGTATGAGCGATGGCTCTTATGGCTATTTCATTTGTATGAGCTCTGCTCTTATGGCTATTTCATTCGTTACTTTCAAAAAAATTCTGAATTGCATTCCGCATCCGGATTGATTCATTCACATTTTCGGCATTTGAAGAAACAGCCACGGTCATGTTATCCTTTTTCCAGACGGCCGGAGAAACAAACTGACAAAGCTCCGGATTGTCGTGGATATTAACCAGCACCCCGGTCATCCTTGCATCAGCAGCAATCTGCCGATCCAGCTCCGGATTATTAGAACAAGAGTAAACCATCAGATAGCCGTTCAAATCGCTTTTTTCATAGGCTTTCTGCCTAAAACGAATGCCGCAGTTCCTGATCTCATCACATATTTCAAGCGCAAGCACCTCGACAGTTACGTCAAACCGTTGCAAAATCCGGAGCTTTTTCAATGCAGTCCGACCGCCGCCAATCAGCAGGATCCGTTCGGTTGAGAGATCAATGGATATTGGGAAGAAGTTTCGTTTCATAACCGTCACGCATTAGATGTTATACTCAACCAGAAATTGTCCCGACGGTTCGCCAGGAAATTGATTTGACAATACATCGGTAAGATTTTTCTCTCATGGATATCGGATTATTTTTCTTGATATAAATAAAAAGCCCTCCTGCAATACGATTTGCAGGAGGGCCTTCCCTATTTTCAGTTAATATAACGTTTTCTATTTACCGGAAACCTCCTGCATAGCACCACAAGAACACATACACATGGTACATGTCATTTTGAAAATTGCTATTACGGAAGTTTTTTTCATTTCACATTTAAGATTTTTGGGTATTATTATTTCTTTTTCTGCAAAAGTAGAATCTTCTTTTAAAATTCAAAATATTTCAAAAGAAATTTTTTTTTAAAATTTTGACCAACACAGCAATAAACCAGTACACACATCTTATCGCCCGGTTGCTTTTCGATATGTAGCGAAACACCTGCATTGGATAGCCTTTGCTGAAGGTATTCACCGAAATGGCCATAACTGTAACCATCAGGATGTTTGGCCCGGTATTAGCCCCAGAAAATCTGGCGGATTATCCCCTTGCACCCAAGTTATTCCTTTCAATAGGGAAAGAACCCAAACAGGGATTCCTGCCGCTCGCTCTTTTTTATCCTGACGACGGGACTATCTTCAGCAAGATAACTTTTTACTGTATTGCGCGACAGTCCCAGTTTCCTGGCGATGGCTTTCTTGCCATATCCAAAGCCATTTAATAACTTGATTGTTTTTGATAGTCTCCATTTGAATTGTTCTGTTTGCCATTGTATCTTTTTTGCTATAAAGCAAAAAGCTCAATCGGTCAAAAGAGGCCAGTTTCACTGGAATGGAGGTCAATTTAAATCTGAATATAATTACAATACTCCGTTAAATTTTAAGCGGCAATAGTGCCGAAATATATAAGTTCTTTGACAATATCTTGATTTTTTAGTTTGTTTGGGTTTACAGCGAACACGCCAATAAATCGTTCGATGAGTAACATATTGTGGTAC
>JAJUGZ010000018.1 GCA_029265715.1 Bacteroidota bacterium | reverse complement strand
GTCCATTAATCAACAAAAAATAACATAAAACACTGATTATGTGTGCTTTATAAAAAAACAACAAGAAGCATGGCCCAGCCTTAGGCAACAAAGACGTCAACTATAGACAGAGAAAAAGGGGTTTTTAGAGATGCCCTTAAAAAACCGGCGCGTTTTGCGCGCCGGTCAAGAAAAAGAAAGTTGGTTTAGGTTTTATTCGAGTTTTGTTAATGTTATCGTTTCGTTGTATGCATCGATCGTCAACAAACACCTTCCGGCTTGTTCTGGCTTAATCAGCCATTTCAGGTCGGCACCATATCCGGCAGGAGTTGCCTGCAACCGGTTGTCTTCCCATATATTTGCATTCGCATTAATCGGACGAAGAAACGGACAACCCCAGCCCTGGCTCTGATCGTTATATGGCAATTTGAAATCCTGATTCGCCTGGGTTGTACATTGTAGCGTAAAAATACCCGGCTTACGGGGATCCCAGTTAAATTCAGCCGAAGAGGGCATCGACCAGGCAATGCCAATTCCTAAGCCGACTCCCCACACATGGCTAAATCCTTTATATCCGTAAATGATTTCCCGGTCTTTTTTATTTAAGATGATTGAATACAAGCCGGCCTTTGTGACGGTAAATTCTATATCCGAATTGCTGCTTGTTGTATTTTGAACCAATTCAGACGAAGTCGTTCCCATGCTCCAGGAACCTTTGTCCTCGATCAATGAGTTAACGAACTTGAATGTTCCGACCTGCAAATTTCCTTCCCATTTATATTTAACGCCGATATCTCGACCTTCAACGATTTCGGTTAGTTTTATTCCATTGCTGATATCTGGACCTTTCGGATTTGCAGAACCAACCAGATACAGATTTACCGGTGTAATTGCAAATGTGGTTACAACAAACTTTGTTGTAGAAATTTCGGGTTTTACAAAATAATCGCCATCGGATGATGCAATTATTTCAGCTTCCAACTGTGCGGTACTTCCATACCCTACGCCAAGTTTGCTGTAGGCCATAATATTTAAATCGTAATTAGAAATAGAATATTCATATACCCCAGGATCAATCTTGATTTTTTCAATGGCTTTTGTAAATCCGGGCAGACCCAACTTAAAGTAATACGTAATGGCCCCATTGTTCATTCGCGGCTGGGCAGGGTCCCACTTAAACGTAACAGCCGGCTCATCCATTTTTTCCTGAGATAATACAATCTCTTCAGCACTGGCAGTAAGGTGCATTCCGTCCGGCACTGTATCCAATACAATTTTCACGTCTTCCCCTTCATCGCAGCTATTCAGGGCAATCAAACAACTACTCAGAAGAATCATTATTATATTTTGTAATTTATTCATTGTCGAATCAAATTTTAAGTGTAACAAAAAAGACATCTACTCCTCTTCAGTCCAGTAAGGAGTCTGCACCAGGTTCGGGTTTTTATCGATTTCTGTCTGAAAAATTGGGAACCAATAATATTTTTTCATATAAACCCGTTTCTGATACTTCGTACGCACGAAAAATGCATCCGGATTGGATTGATCATCCGACTTGACAGTTCCTGAAAAGTTCATACCATAAAAGTCGCCATTCAGCGTTGTTTCTGCTTCTTTCCAACGGCGGAGATCATCGTACCGAATACCTTCACCACAAAGCTCGACACGGCGTTCCATCCTGATTAGTTTGCGCATTTCGGCCTGATCATTCAGATTTACTTTTATATAACCATCCATTTGGGTTGTTGAATATTGCGGAATGCCGGCACGTTCTCTTATCAGGTTAAGGTAAGTTAAAATCTGTGGGTCTCCGGGGCTTACTTCATTCAGTATCTCACAATAACTCAGATAAGCTTCGGCCAAACGATATACAATACCGGGGCGATATTGATATGAACCATTCTTGGAATCGGAGTTTGGATGTTTACGTTTTAATCCAAGATATCCATTTTGCGGCGCATCATGCGTATAATTGTTGTCTTTCCCGTATTTGTAAAAATCAACATTTCGTTTGTCCCAGATATAATAGCGCCCGTTCCACAAGATTGCGTTATAAAAACGAGGTTCTCGGTTTACATACATGTTGTAGGTTCCGGCTTTTGCGGCTACTTTTTCTTTGCCATCGTACCAATTCCAATTATCCGTATTCCGAACGTCATCGGTTGTTGAAAAGCCTTTTTCGGTATAACCAGATTCGGCATTGATGATCGGTTTTGTTTTGTCCCCGCCCTCGTAACCTAAAATGGCCGGAAGCCCGTTTTTCATAAAAAAAGCATCGACCAACGACTGTGTCATTCCCAATCCGCCATTCCCTCCAGCTCCATACGGCGACATGTGCTTATCCAATTCGGTTTGATTTTGCGGATGGGCAAAAAGAATTTCCTTATTCCCATCGGCATAAGTACGGGCATGTACCCACTGCGTCGAAGCAAACGCATCGATTGTCCTGTCATCATTGTACATCTTATACAATTCATGCCCGGCTTCATGTGCCTTTTCAATCAACAATTTATGCGCGTCCAGGGCCCTTGTCCACTTTGTTTTATCATACGTGCTGTTGAAAATACGGACTCCATTCCGGTCGGTAAAGTTTGCATAGTCCGGATTGCCATTTACCAGTGGCGAAGCTGCAAAAAGTAACATCCGGGCACGTGCAGCAAGGCACATAATCGACGTAATGCGTCCATATTTAATTGCCTGAGAATATGTTGCAGGTAATTCCTGTGAGGCCGCCAGCATTTCTTTATCACACCAGTCAACAATCTCATCGTAAGGAACAGGTCCGGTTAACAGTTCTTCGGTAGATCCATCCGATGGAGCAATGTAATCGGGATGAAAAGGAATGGCTCCGTAACAGTTAAGAAGCAGGTTATAAAAATATGCTTGCAAAAATCTACATTCAGCTTTAATATATTTTACCTCTTGCTCGTCGATGGTCGTGTCGTCGATTGGTTTAACATTTTGACGTAAAATATTTGCTGTCCGGATACGCTGAGGCAACCCTCCCCAATAGTTTCCGGCCCAGGTCGAAGCAGTATTCCAGTTCCCGGTAATTTTAGGAATGGCATCCCAGCCCCACTGTTGCCAACGTTCAGATGGAGTCCAGTCGTCTCCGAACACACACCATCCGGTTGAAGTCAGATATCCCCATGTGGGATCCGGAATTCCGGAATAAACATAAGCCAACATGCCTTCCAAACGGGTTTTGTCAGTAAAGACCATATCCATTGTCAGCTCTGTATCAGCTTCTTTATCAAGATAATCAGAGCATGATGAAAAAAATATTAAAATAAACGGAATTATATATTTCAGTTTCATTGTACTTCAGTTTAAAAGATTAAAACTAGAACGTCATATCCAAGCCAAGCATAACAGACTTGATTGGAGGATATATACACCCGTTGGATGTAGATAACTCCGGATCCCATAATTTAAATTTCGAGAAAGTCATCAGGTTATTGCCATTTAAATAAATCCGGCAAGACTTTATCAGATTTTTCCGGAGCGTTTGTGGAAGGCTGTATCCAACCTCGACCTGTTTCAGGCGCAAAAAGCTCATGTCTTTTTTCCACCAGGTTGAATTGGCATTGTTATTATAGTTGGTTGCATACGAAAGCCGGGGCCAAAAAACATCTTGTGAAGGATTTTCTTCCGTCCACCGATCGGTATAATTGGTAAAGATGTTCCCTTGAATTCCTTGTCCGGAGCCAGGAATAAAATATGCGCTTTCATCGCCTATAAACCGATACGTATCGCCGACCCCCTGGAAAAAGACACTAAAATCTAATCCATGAAATGCGATATTTCCTCCGAATCCATATACCCAACGTGGATCGTTGGTCCCTCCGATATATCCTTTGTCTTTAGAATTTATCACCCCATCCTCATTCCAGTCGAGTAACTTAATATCTCCCGGACGCACCGTGGCCAGCTCGTTTTGAGGCAATTCAGGCAACAAATTACCTTCTGCATCAAAATCGTCTGCGGTATATAATCCAAGTGCCTTATATCCGTATAGTTCGTTAATTGAATGGTTGGTGACATCCTGATGTGTGCCTCTTTTCCCTATCGGGACGTCATATTCAACAATTTCGTTTTTTGCATAGGTAACATTGCCAAAAAACGAGATATCTACCTTGTTTATTTTTTTGTTGTACGAAACAGCTAGTTCCCCTCCCCGATTCTTTACCTTTCCGAAATTAGCATAAGGCGTTGACAACAAGCCTGCCTGAGTCGGGATGGTTTGGCGTTGCATGAAAATATTTTTCCGATATTCATGGAAAAGGTCCAACTGCATCCGGAAGGCTTCAAAAAGACCCAGCTCCAAACCTATATTTTTTTTGGTTACCGTTTCCCAGGTTAAATTATTTACCCCGATTTCGCCTTCGGTCACTCCCGATACGTAATAATTTGCGGTATTTCCCCAATCGTATCCCGTATTTGAAGCATTCATGGTTGTTACATAAGCAAAACGTCGATTGGAGCCAATCTGATCATTTCCAGCCTGTCCCACAGAGGCCCTGAGCTTTAGGAAATCAACTGTACGTTTCATCCTTCCCCAGAAATTCTCTTCTGAGACCAACCAGCCTAATGCTACCGACGGGAAAAAACCAAACCGTTTCCCTTTGGCAAAATTTTCAGAACCATTGTATCCGAAATTAAACTCACTAACATATTTGCTTTTATACGAATAAGCAGCCCGTCCGGCAATACCTTGGTTTCTGTATGGTTGAATGCCTCCATCATCGTAACTACGCTGATTATACAACAACAGCCCTGTAACATTATGATCGTTATTGAAAGTCCGATCATAATTAATTACCCATTCCAGATAAGTTTGGTTATTCCCATAACTACTTCCTGCTGAATAGTTAAGAAACTCAGAACCAGAACTCATCAAAGTCAAAATCAGATCTCCTTCATCATCGCGGGAAGTTGCAGGAAGGTAATAAGAGGGTGATTTTGTTCTCGACAAGGAACTTGAACTATAGTTGTCGAAAGAAAATGTCAGCTTTGTACTTAAACCCTTGGTTACAAAATCAAGCTTCTGATCGACAGCAAATAGTGATTCAATTTTACTCGCAGTATAAATACCATACCCGTATTGCGTTAAATAAGCCCATGGATTGACACGCTGGTTCCGTACCGGAATTTTTCCATCGGCATATACCGCCGGATGCACCATGGGTGGCGTCTGAAAAGCATAGTCCCAGGTTGTAGCAGTCGAATTCGCTTGTTTCCGTAGTTTCTGCAAATATCCCCCAACACTAAACCGCATTGAAGTCGTCTTTGTCACATTCAGGTCTACATTCGACCGCAAATTATAACGGGTCAGTCCGGTGCTGGTATCATAGGATAACGATTCGTCCCGTTTCATAATTCCGTCTTCATAATAAACAGCACCTGTCAGATTGTACCGCAAAATGTCTGTTCCCCCATTTACATTTAAATTTGCCCGGGTATTATATGCAGCATTTTTCGAAACAGCCTTTACCCAATCCACATCAGCATATAATTCAGGATCGTAGCCAGAACGGGTTTTATCGATTACACTTTGTTCGTAATAAGGAACTTTTCCTTCTTCGGCAGCCAAATCATTCAGTAATTGCATGTGATCGGCTGCATTTATAAAATCAGGTAACTGTGTTGGGGCCGTAATTGAATGTTCGACCCTGAAGTTCAATTCTGGCCGCTGTACCTTTCCCCGTTTGGTATTAACCAGAATTACCCCATTGGCTCCACGAACACCATACATGGCACTGGCCGCAGCATCTTTCAAAATCGAGAAAGACTCAATCTCTGAGATATCCAGATCATCCAAAGTTCGTTGAACTCCATCAACAAGAACAAGAGGACGGGTATTTCCTGAAAAAGAAGAAATTCCCCGAATCCAAAAGTCAGACTGATCATACCCGGGTTCTCCCGAACGGGTTACAGCAATAACACCAGCCAACTTCCCGGCTAAGGTATTTGAAATATTTTTCCGGGAGCTAACCTGTAACTCTCCGGGATTTATATTCTGAATCGCCCCGACAACCGAAGCCTTTTTCTGAGTACCGAATCCGACCACAACAACTTCATCCAGACCGGTTGCTTCCTCCTCCAATGCTACATCAACAATCCGCTTGTTCCCAACAACTATTTCCTGAGACTTCATGCCGACAAACGAAAATTGCAAAACAGCGTTATCGGGAATATTCGACAAAATATAATCGCCATTTAAATCGGTAATCGTTCCATTGCTCGTTCCTTTTATCAACACTGTTGCGCCAGGAATTGGAGATCCTTTTGCGTCAACGACTTTACCCCTTATCTCTCTTTTTTGGGCATTTAAATTGAATATGGCGGACGGAATATCGGGGCTGTCTTTTTTCATGACAACGATTTGTCGGTCATAAATTTCATAATAGTTGTTTGTTCCTTCAAAAACCTGATCCAATAATGAATAGATGCTTTCTTCTTTTACATTAACTTTTACTATCCTATTTACATCAACAGATTGCTCGCTGTACAACAAGATAAATTCACTACTTTCCTCAATTTTCCGAAACACTTCCCGAATCGTAGTATTCTCTAACTTCATGCTAAACTTCGTTTGCTGAGAATAGCTATTCCCTGATACCGAAAGGACTGATACAAACATAATAAAGGCTAGCAGTTTCATTTTCAACAATAGTTTCATCATCCTGTTGTGAACACAACAGGACCCATTTCGATTTTTTTTCATAGTTTTGTCTTGTTTATTATTATACGTTAAGTATATAAGCTTTGAAAGCCGGTGGAGCCCCAATTCCCCGGTTTTCATTTTTTCAAATATTTCAAAATATAATCGTACGTATTTTAGCCTCCTTATTTTATAATTACCTCATTTTCAATTATTTGATATTTAAATTTTGCAACTTTTGATAGCACTGCCATCACCTCCTGAATCGAATCTTTAAGGTCTAATTTGCCAGAAACTGGCAATGCTTTTACAAATGATCGTTGGTCGTATTTGAAAGTCACATTATAATATCGTTCAATTTTGGCAAGCACCGTTTCAATATTTTCGTCAGAAAACTGATACCATCCCTCAATCCATGAGATGTATAATGCCGGATCTTCTTCATTCTTCAAAACCATAACATGTTCCCGGGCTGAATAGATTGCTTTTTGATTGGGCAGCATAGCTGTTTTTTTGCTGAAAATTTTCCCGGTCTCACAAACCTCCACTTTCCCCTCCAGCAAAACAGTCTCGGCAAAAGCATCTCCTTGATAAGAACTTACATTAAACCTCGTTCCTAATACTTCTATATCAATTTTGCTTGTTTTTACTACAAACGGCATATTTGCATTCTTGGCCACTTCAAAATAACCTTCTCCATCCAAAAAAACTTCTCGCTTCTTCCCTCTGAATTTTTGAGGGAATGCCAAACGACTGCCGGCATTCAGATAAACCTTCGTTCCATCTTCCAGTTCCAGTTTTGATTTTTTGCCGTATGGGATAATGATTTCATTGTATGAATTTTTTTCATCATCAGCGTGGGACGCGTGATTATTTATTATGCTGTCTTTGTTAATCAAGAATGCTCCTTTGTCTCTTAAGACCGTAACCTCTGATTCCTTTTTCGACAAGTTTACTGTTTGTCCGGATGAAAGGACCAACAAAGGAACATCCGGGATGATGCTATCTTTGTAGTCGGCGAACTGATAAGGGGTGGATGGTTTGAGTATATTGAAATATTCATACACTCCAACCATGACAAAAAGTAGAATAGACGCGGCACCCCAGGTTAGATATTTCATGCGCCGAACTTTTGCTATGCGAACCGATTCTGCATTAAAATCGCGAATGTTAGCCCAAAGTTTATCGCTCTTTTGCTGTGGCAGTTTTATTTCCGGAGTATTAAATAAACGAATTATCTGCTGTGCTTCCAGGATGTTTTGTTCATATCCGTTGCACGAATCAATAAACCGGTGCCATTCATCGGTGTCTGCTGTTCGCAAAACGAAGGATATAAACTCTTTATCTTCCAATAATTCATCAACCGAATACGTTATATATTTCTCCCTGGTCATTTTTATCCTTTATATACTTCCCAAAAGGCAACCAACTGCATTTTGTGACAAAAAAGAGATAAAAAATTTTCCTAAAGCCTGATTTTTTTTACCAGGAACAAAAAAAATAATTCAGCGGATGTTAAACTTTTCTTTAAGGATTGTATTGCTCTTGAGACTAACTGTCGTGCCGAATCGTAAGAAATGAACATTATTTCGCAGATTTGATCGTAATCAAAACCACAGTAAAATTTATAATATAAAATTTCACGTTGCTTTACATTGAGAGCCAGCAATGCTTGGTGTATATATTTTGACCGTCGATCCTGTGTTTCGGCATTAACCCAATCATCTTCGATTGAAAAAAACTCGCAATCAACATGCTCTCCCTCAAACTGAAAGATATTCTGTTTTCGACTACGCTGAATTTCACGTATCAATCTTCGTCTGAACGATTTTATAAGGTATAATCGAATATTGTCGGTTGCCCCTAAATTTTTTCGGTTCCGAATCAGGTCATAAAATAAATCTTGAATTGTATCCAAGATCAGAGAATCATCTTTCGAGAACTTCCGACCATATCCATACAAAAAATCGATGTTCCGATGATAGATGCAAGAAAGAGCTATATCGTTTTCTCGTTTAAATTCGTTCCATATTTGCTTATCATCCTCCATGAAATCTCGCATAGATTTAATCATCCCGGTTGCTTGATCTTTCTGCCCGAAAATAAATATTGGGAACTGTTCGCAAACCTATAAATAAATTATTGATTTTCATAGATTCACATTTATGATAAAAATATCCGTCTGATCAGCCATCTCCCTGCTCTGGGGAGATAACTGATCAGACGGATGTACCTTTTTCGTCCTCGTTTCTATTGTAAAAAATCATCCGGGTGCGATGACAGGTCTTGCCATCAGCCATAATACCCGCCTTAAATAAACTTCTCGCGTTTCTGCAGGTTGAATAATCCGTAGAGAATAAAAACCAATGCGCCAACAGACAGGAAAATCCTGTTTTTCAAGGCAATGCTTTGCCAAACCATTTCATTCAGACGGTCGGGAACTTCGAACGGGTTCAAAAATACATTCCACTGGGTTCGTTCAAACGCATTGGTAAGCATCAGCAGTAACACCCCGATGATGACCATCACCACGGCTGTTCCATTACCGTTTTTAATAATGGTTGAGAACATAAACGCCATACTGCCCATGAAAAAAACCGGGAACATAACCTGCGAGGTAATGTCGAACAGATCGACGCGGACCAGCAATACCGAGCTGAGCATGGTAAAGCCAAACATCAGCAGAAAAACCAATAAAAAAACCATGATCAGCCTTACCAGCCACACTTTGTAGCGGTAATCGGGGATCCCAAACAGGATCTCCAGAATTCCGGCGTCCAGGTCGTTCTGAATCCCGAACGTCATCGGATAAAAAATCAGCAAGAGCCCCGGGAAAATCTGTAATCCATACACAAATCCATCGTCGAGGTTCTGGCCATCGAGTACGTTGGTAACTGCAATAAAAATGTAAAACGCCAGAGCTGCCAGCAGAAACCAGATAAACCGGTTGGCGAAAATAATCCGCATGTTGTATTTCACCATTCGCCAAAACAGGTCGAGCATATTGCTTGTCTTTTCCCCAATTATTTTCATAACACGATAAGTTTCTCTATTAGTTTCACAGTTACTGCTCAAGCTACGAGTATCAAGCTGCAAGTATCAAGAAAAAAGATATTGTGGACAGCAGCTAACAACTAAAAGCTTTTGCCGCAACAGTCTCAGGCTCAGCCCCAGTTTCCAACATTCCATTATCCCAACTTTCCTTCAATCCTTCAGCCTGCCTCGCTACTCACTACTGATTACTCACTACTTTTTTTACCTCAAATCCTTAATCAGGCACAAATAGGCATCTTCAAGTACCGGGTTCACTTGCACAGCCTGTTCGTTGGACTTTTCTTTCGACAGAAACCGTACCCTGATCTTGTCGTCAACCCGCATATGGTGCGTAACCAGATGCTTGTTGTCCATCTTGTCGAATTCTGAAGCCGGAAGGTCAAACTGCCAAACCATCTTTTCGGCCAGCTGTACCATTTTCGAAGGAGCCCCGATGTATTTTACCCGTCCACGTATGATTACGGCCACCTGGTTACACGAGCTTGAAATGTCTTCGATGATGTGCGTCGAGAAAATCACGATGCGTTCGCGACTCAGCTCGACCAACAGGTTTCGGAAACGGATGCGCTCGCGCGGGTCGAGGCCGGCAGTCGGTTCATCGACCACCAGAATTTTCGGTAGGTGTAACAAGATCTGCGCGATCCCAATGCGTTGTTTCATACCTCCGGAATATGAACCAATCTTGTCGGCCCGCTTTTCGTACATGTGAACTGCTTTGAGCACATATTCCAGACGTTGCTCGCGTGTTTCCTTATCGGTAATACCTTTCAGGATGGCCTGATAATCGAGATAATCCCAAGCCGCCATATTTTCGTACATCCCGAACTCCTGTGGCAGATAGCCAATCAACCCCTGCAACTCTTCACGCTTCTCCTGGGTGTCGATGCCATTAATCCAGATTTTGCCATAGCTTTGTTCAAGGATACCGCAAATGGTACGCATCATGGTCGACTTTCCGGCACCATTCGGCCCAAGCAAACCAAACATACCGGTTCCGATCTGCAACGAAACCCCGTTGAGCGCCTTGAATGGCTGACGTCGCTTGCCTATTACCGGGATTTGCTTGATCAACCTTAACACGCCACGGCGTAATGTTCCAAACCTCCCGTTGATACGGTCGATATTGATTTTTTCTTCGTACAGTTTTTTCGCGCTAACCGAAATGATCAACCCAAGATACCACAAAATCGCAACCGAAAGTACCAGTCCAAGGTTGCCGGAGATCCACCACACAAGAGCTGATTCAACGGCCGGAACAATCCAGTAAAGTACAGTCTTTACACCCCGGAAGATATTTTCCGGACGTTTCTTTCCAGATTCGGCAGCCCGGGCCCCCAGATAATAACGGAATGGCTCCCAGATCTGGTTGGCGAACAAGAAAATCCCAATGGAAAGTACCAGCGACCAGAATGTGTTGTTCAGGTATATAAATGTGAAATAGATCATGAACGTCAGGATGGGCAACTGCCAGATCAACTGGTCGAATTCACGGATCGAACGATATTCTTTTTCCAACCCGGCGCGACGGCGTATCTTCCGGCCTCCCTCCCACTCGCGGGCAAACCGGCTTTCGCGATCGTATATTTTTACCAGCTTGCGTATTTCAATTTTAATTGGTTCGTTTTCTCCGATCAGTTTTGTCTTGGCTTTCCGCAAACTATTCAACACAAACCAGGTTGTTCCGGGCACCAGGATGACAATCAGTAAAAAGTCGAGTGCCTGCCACAATCCCGAATCAACTTCGAAATACACCAGTGCAAATAAAGCCGCCATGATGACTAACTGGACTGTTTTGATCTTCCAGTTCAGGCTTTTAAACCAGTCGATGGCGCTTTCCAGTCCGGAGTAAAAAGTCGGGATGAAAACCAGTGTGAGCAGCGTACTCAGCGTTAACCCACCAATTACCACGATAGCAAACGGGGCCCCAATAGCGCTGACATACTCGGCATTTCCCATGGCCAGCGGCATCATGCCCACCACGGTCGTGATGGCCGTGATCAGAATTGGCCTGACACGCGACAAACCGGCGGTCATCAATGCACGCGAACGCCGGAACCCGCGTTTCCGAAGGATATTGGTATAGTCGATCAGGATAATGCCGTTATTGACCACAACCCCCAGCAAGATCAGAAAGCCGGTCAGCGTATTGGCATTAAGCAGGCTATTATTGGTAACAATGAGCGCCAGCAACGAACCAATGGCAGCCAGCGGAATAGACAACATCAGAACGAACGGCGTTGCCAGCGATTCGAACACCGAGGCCAGGATCATAAAGATCAGAATGGCGGCAGCCCCGATCAGAAAATAATACTCGCTGTAATCGGTTTCGTCGTGGACCACTTCGGCGGCCACCCCCGACGGCAGGTTGTACGATGCCACCAGCTGGTCGATTTCATCGCGGTACGATTGCAACAGTTCTTTCGAACTCTGAGCTTCGCTGACAAAACTGTAGGTCACTTCAATCTGCTTTTCCTGGTTAACACGGTTAATCCCGGCCAATCCCGAAGCATAAACCAAATTGGTAAAATCGTGCAACTCGTGAATTCCGCCATTGGCATCATTCACCTGCAAGGCTTTCAGCTCATCCATCGTCCGGGTATCTTGATTTTCTTCGTCTGCATCTGCCTTGGGTTGAGTAATCATAATGTCGTATTCATCAATCCCCTGTTTAAACTTGATGTTGGTCGAAATCTGGGTCGGGAACGAATTGAGTTCAGTCAACACATTGGACAGTGTGATATTTCGCGCAGTCATTTCCAGCGGGTCGAACAGCATGTGCACCTCCGGACGATTATCCGACACATTCAGCCTGACCCGGTTAATCGATTCCAGCTGGTCAAGGTAATACTCCAGATCTTCGGCAACCGACTGCATCTGCTTGAAATCTTCACCCTTCAGAACGATCTTTTCTTCGTTGGTGCCAATCCCCATCATTTTCTGGAAACTCCCCATCATATTCCGGCTTCCGCCCTGGAAACTTCCCGAACGCTGGGTCTGCTCGAACGATATTTCGACCGACGGGATCCCTTTCAGCCGGTTTTGTATTTCAGACTTTATTTCGGCGTAGTTGCGGTCTTTAATCTTTTCATAGTCCTCTTTCAGGCTAACGGTCAAGGTGGCCTGCTCTTCTTCGATTTTGCTAACGACATCGAGTTTCTCCGGAAGATCGTCCAGCCGTTTTTCCATTTCGGCTACAGCCTGATCGGTATTATCGAGCGTCGAACCGGAAGGCATGGTTACATAAACCCGGATTTCTTTTTGCTCTACCTCTGTCAACGAGCTGACACTGATGGCCAGACTGATAAACACAGTCAGAAAAAACAGCACAATTGCACCGATGATGGTGCCGGCCGGATAGCGCATGCACGATTTCAGGAACACCAAATACACCTGGACCATGCGATTATTGGTAGTTACCTGCTCATAGAAAATGTTTTGTCCTTCGCTGCGTTTCAACAGAAAATGCGAGGCCATCGGCACCAGCATCAGCGCCACGGCCATTGAAACAAGCAATGTCGATATAATGGAAATCCCAACGTTTAACCCCATCATCTCGACCATATAATTGGTCGAAAACAGGAACGGTAGAAAAACGGTAATCGTTGTTAAGGTAGCGGCAAAAATAGAACGCCACACTTCGGTAGTTCCCTGTACCACTGCCTGCTCGGGCGAAGCACCTTTCCCGGCCAGCCGGTAAATATTTTCGAGCACGACCACACTGTTATCGAGCAACATCCCGATAGCCAGCGCCATGCCCACCAGCGTCAGGCTGTTAATCGTAATCCCGAAAGCATAAAACAGGTTGAACGAAGTGTAAATCGACACCGGGATTGCCAGTGCGATAAAGGCTACGATGCGCAGGTTTTTCAGGAACATCCACAGTACGAAAATGGCCATCAGCCCGCCCATTATGGCCAGAGAGATAATCTGGTCGATGTTTTTTTCCATCGACTCGGCCGAGTTGCTCATAATCGCGATCTCGATATCCTGAGGCGCCAGTTTTTCGTTCAGTTTTTCAATTATCGTTTTAGTTTTTCCGGAAAGATCAATCAGGTTTGCCTGTGAGTCATTAATCAGGTTGACAGTTACGGCATCCATTCCGTTCACTCGACTGTACGATGTTTGCTCCTTTTCGCCAAAACGCACGGTTGCCACATCTTTTAGCAGAATCGGGCCATCGGCAACCACCAGGTTTTCCAGGTCTTCCACATTCTTATACTCGGCCGTCACGTGAACAAAGAACTGCTGGTCTTTCTCTTTCAGGTTGCCCACATAGGTACGCGATTGTGAATTGGAAGAAATAACCGAGCGAATTTTACCGGGCGTAATTTTATAGGCCTCACAAGCTTTTGTATCCAGAATAATTTCGAGCGATTTTTCTTTTCCGCCGTACACGCTTACCGAAGCAATGCCGTCGATATTTTCCAGGTCGGGCGTGATTTCCTGATCAACAACATTCCGAACCCGGTCGACACCGCCACTTCCCCTGACCTGTAGCTCCATAAACTGGCTGTTCATCTGCTGCAGATCGACTTTCACTACGTTAAGCCGCACGCCGTCGGGCAGCGAACCTTGTATCTCGGCAACTTTCTCCTGAAGTTTCAGGTAAGCAAACTTGGAATTAACATTCTTCTGGTAATACACCACGATGTTGCCTTGCCGCGAGGTAACATTCGACTCGATTGATTCAATTCCTTCGAGAGTACCAATAGCCCCCTCAATCGGGATAACCACTTCGGACTCCATGTGCTCGGGCGCCAGGTCGGTTGTCGAGGTCGCCTGAACAAACAAAAAAGGCAACTCGGCATTGGGCAACAGCTCAACAGGCAACTGCCGGTACGAGACATAACCCAACACGGTTAGCCCGATAAACAGCATGCTGATGAGCGTTTTTCTCTTTATGATGAAGTTCATGCTTGTATTCGCTTTTTGCTGTTAGCTATTGGCCATCGGCATCTGCACCGGGCCTCGGAAAACAAAATTTTCTCAACTATTTTAGGTCTGGTCCTTCGTGAGTCTGTCAGAAAAAAGATCGTTCTGTCATCCTGAATTTGTTTCAGAAATTGTACTCAAACGCCTTTACAATAACCTTTTCAAACCGACTCTCTTATTGACCTTATCGGTTATTTTTTCCGGAACTTGTCCCGAATACTTTCAAAGGCTTCGTACACACACGGGATTACCACCAGCGACATCAGTGTCGAGGTTGTCAAACCTCCAATCACGGCCAAAGCCATCGGGGCACGCAGCGAGGCGCTTTCTCCCAGGCCAAGTGTCAGCGGCAGCAATGCCAGAATGGTGGTCAGACTGGTCATCAGGATCGGGCGGATACGTTGCTGTCCGGCCTGCATAATAGCTTCCAGCCGTGAAACACCGTCGGCCCGGATCTGGATAATGCGATCGACCAACAGAATTGAGTTGTTCACGGCAATACCTGCCAGCATAATGATACCGATCAGCGCCATGATATTGAGCGAACGTCCCAGAGTATAAAATATCAGGATCGAACCCACGACGGCCAGCGGAATGGTCAGCAGGATGGTGAACGGGTGCAACAGCGACTCGAACTGCGAAGCCAGCACCATGTATACCAGAACAACCGACAGGATCAGCGCAAAACTGAGGCTGCTCATCGACTCCTGGCGTTTCTCTTCCTCGCCGGTTACCCGGATTTTATAGTCGGCCGGTTTGTCAACCGAAGCAATTGCTTCATTGATGCGTTTTACCATTTTATCGAGTGGGACGTCGTTGCTCAGGTTGGCCGTAATCTTTCCGATGCGGGTCTGGTTCCGGCGGAAAATCTCTTTCGGCGACTGGCCAATGGTCACATCGGCAATTTCGTCGATACGAATTTCCTGCGTCCCGTTTTTAATGCTCAGATCTTTCAGGTCGGTCAGCCCTTTATCCGGAAGTTTCAGGGTGATGTCTTCCATTTCGCCGCCACGTTCAACCTGGCCTGCCGTTTTACCGGTCAGTTGGTTCTGAACCTGGCTAACCACCGTCGAAACACTCAGGTTGAACAACCCGGCCCGAAGACGATCGACATGAATTTCAACTTCCGGAGAACCTTCCTCCATCGACGATTTCAGGTTGTATAAATCCGGGATGTCCTGCACTTTGGTTTTCACCTCGGCGCATAACCGTTCTATTTCGTCCAGGTCGTCGCCCTGAATTTCGATCACAACCGGAGCCTCGTCGTTGCCCAGGATGCTGTTCAGCGCGGTTTCATCCTGCAAGAAACTGGTCTCCATTCCGGGAATTTCCTGAACAGCCTGACCAATCAGTTCAATGGCCCGGGTCGATCCGATTTTGCTGTCGGGTTTCAGGATGATTTTTATATTGGCCGTATTTTCCCCTTCGAAAATATCGCTCTCCGAAGTCGTTAATCCGGTTGACGGCCCCGACTGACTGTAGATGGTTTGCAGGTTGTCGCCCAGCAATTCGGTAATGATCGATTCGAGATTTGCCACCGTTGAAGCAGTGCGTTCGAGCCGCGTCCCCTCCTGAAGCTTGACATCCATGCTGAACTCGCGGGTTTCTGACTTGGGCATAAACTCGGTCCCGATGCGTGGAAACAGGGCAGCCGCGATTCCGAGCAAGACCAGCGCAGCCAGGATGATTCCCCATTTGAACGGAAGCACGCGTCCCAGAAAACGGCCATATCCTTTTACCTGAACTGATTTTTGTTTGGCAACAGCCTTGCTGTTTTTATAAAATACGTTGTACAGCATCGGGATCAGTAAAATGGCCACCACCAGCGAAGACACTAACGAGAACGTAACAACCCAGGCCTGGTCTTTAAACAACTCGCCCGATGCGCCATGCAAATACACAATCGGCAAAAAAACCACGATGGTGGTAATTGTCGAGGCCACAATAGCGCCGCCAACTTCGGAGGTGCCAACAATCGCCGCTTCTTTTACCGGCATGCCGTTTTCGCGGTTCCGGAAAATATTCTCCATCACCACAATGGCATTGTCGACCAACATGCCGGCGCCAAGGGCCAAGCCTCCCAAGGTCATGATATTCAGGGTCAGTCCGTTAAAATACATCAGATTAAATGTGGCAATTATCGACACCGGCATCGAGATACTGACGATCAGCGTAGTTCCAATCCGGCGCAGGAAAACAAACAACACGATCACGGCCAGAACAATCCCCAGCTTCAGATTATCGCCCACCTCGCTGATGGCGCTCGAAATAAAAGTTCCCTGGTTCGAGACCACAGTAAACTGATAACCGGGGAGAGCCTTTTCGATATTGCCCAGCTCTTTGGTAATATCCTCAACCGCTTTTACCGTGTTAAAACGGGTTTCTTTATAAACAGCAAGCCCCAGGCAACGTTTACCATTCAGATGAACGATGTTCTCCGGGTCTTTGTTGGCAAACGTTATTTTGGCCACATTTTTCAGGTAAACCGGAGCTTTCTCCGATTGGGTGTTTCCCGAATCAACATTATTGTAACCGACAATAATATTTTCAAAATCGCTCAGGTCCGACAACAAACTAACCCCCTTCACGGTGTACCTCAGTCCCATTTCGGTAATGGTCCCGCCCGAAATATTCTGGTTGAAGTTATTGATCCGGGTATTCAGTTCGTCCAGGGTCAACCCGTAGGCATCGAGCAAATACTGGTTGGTTTCGACCAGCACCTCGCCTTCCTCGGCCCCGGTCACTTCCACATCGGCAACCCCTTCGAGGCGGATCAGCTCGTTGCGGATATAATTTTCAGCCACTTTGCGCAGCTCGTTCATATCGTCAATCGACGTATGCGACATTCCGATCAGCATTACCGGCTTGGTATTCGGATCGTGCTGGGTAATGTTTATCTCGTCGATACCGGTCTGGTTCTGGGAAAATGAAGTGACCGCTTTCTGCAAGTCCAGAAAAGCTTCGTCCATATCGGTTTCCCAGGCATATTCAACGGTTATCTGAGCGCTGCCGGTTTTCGAGACCGACGAAACCTGAAGCACTTTCGACTGACGGATGGCCAGCGCCTCGAGGTTTTCGACATACTGTTTCTCGATTTCTTCAGGCGGTCGTTCGCCTGATGTCAGTTCGATAAACAAACGTGGGTTGTTCATCTCCGGAAACAGGTCGATGCCGAGCTTGTCGAACGAAATGTAGCCAAGCAGGACCACGGCCAAAACCATCATCAGCACCGTAACCGGATAATTGACTGCAAATTGGGTAAGTTTCTTCACGGGTTGGGTCGTTTACTGATTGATGACTTTCACTTTCGAGCGGTTACGCAAGGTTTCGAACCCTTTTACCACCAGGCGGTCGTTAAAATTAAGCCCGGAAGTAATCTCTGCTTCGTTCTGGTTTTCGAAACCAAACGTGATTTTCTTTTCAACGGCAGTTCCTTTGTCAACCACAAAAACCGATTTGCCGCGTTGTCCGGATATAATCACATTCTTGGGGATCACAATCACGCTGTCTTTGCGGGCCAGCACAATGTCGGCTTTAACAAACATTCCAGGGCGCAATTTCAGCTCCGGATTGTCGATGCTCAGCATGCCGGTAAACGTACGGGTTGCTGTACTGATGGCCGGCGAAAGGGCCTTTACGGTCCCGTGGAGCGTATCATTCGGCAGGGTATAATTCATAATCCGTACTTCCTGCCCGTTTTGCACTTCGGCTATGTATTTCTCCGGCAGGTTGACCTCCATCTGCAGATTACTGTAATCCATCAGGCCGACAACAGTGGTCCCCGAGGCAACGAGCGTTCCGGAAGTGTAATAAGGCAGGCTGGTTATTACCCCTTTAAACGGAGCTTTAACTTTTAATTTTTCCAACTGAAGTTGAGCCTGTTCATAACTATATTTGGCGTTGGTGTACGATACTTCGGAGTTTCGGTATTCCAACTGGGTAACGCCGCCTTTTTCGTAGAGCGACTGTTGTTTTTTTAGTTCCTGCTCTGAAATTTCAAGGCTAAGCTTTTTACTCTCGATGGCGATGCCATTTTCGTATTCGGCATCTTCCAGCCTGATAATAACCTGCCCGGCCTCGACCATATCGCCCAAAGCAAAAGGCCTTCCGGTACGCGGATTGTTTAACAGGTGGTAATTGCCCGATGTTTGTGTGCTTAACGAAGTTTCTTTCGACGCAACCACGGTCCCGGTTGTGTTAACGACCTTTTCAATCGACCCGGGCTTGATATCAGTTACCGAAACAGGAACAGCAATTTCGGTACTCACGTTCGATTGCTGGTTGTTACATGCGACCAGCGAGGCCATCAGCAAAATGGCCGGAGTAGTTTTTATAACGCTCCGAATTAATTTGATTGCGGCACGTTCGGTTTGGCTAAAATTGTTAGTGATCGGTTTCATCGTTCGTATGTAGTTTTATTATTTTTTCTGAATTAGGTCCTGTCGAATAATTGGTTGATTAGTTTCAAAATCGTACAAAGTTTGAATTTTCATATTTAGCAGCTCGATTTTATAATCGATAAGGGCTTGTGCATACGCTTTTTTCTTTTGCGAAAGTTGGTTCTGGTACAAGTTTAGGTCCATCCCGGTCAAATCGCCGTTTGCATATCGTTCGAGGTTAATTTCGTAAGTCAACTGGGCATTTTTTTCGTTTTGTTTGGCAATGTCAATCTGGTGGACCAAACTTTGCAGGCTCCGGTAAACCTGACGGATATCGAGGATAATTTGCTTTTTTTCTTCTTCGAAATTCAATTTCTGGGTTTCGATCACAGCTTCCTGTGCTTTAATACGGGCCCTCTTTTCGCCCCAGTCCCACAATGGCACATTGAACGAAACAGCAACTTTCGGGTTATTGGTCGGGTTCTTGTAAATATCTTTCAGCTTTTCGTTATCGCCGGTAATACCGATCGAAAGGTCCATGCTGCCTTTAAACTCGTTCATGGCCGAAGTCGTAATCAAATCAAACTGGCTGGTTTCAATGCTGATTTCGCGCTGGCGAAGTTCCATCCGCGATTTTATCCCGTAATCGATCGCTTTTTTCAGGTCAACCTCAACCGGGGTAACCTCCACATTGGTCATCACCGTAATATCTTCCATGATATCCATCCCGATATACTGTTTAAACTGATCTTTGGCGTTTTCAAGATTCAATTCGGCTGTTTCGAGTGCCGATTTGGAGGTGGCATAGTTCAACTCGGCTTGGTATAGTTCTTCTTTAGCCGCCAACCCTGCATCGACCTTGTTTTGAGTAATTTCATAACTCTTCTGTGTATTGGCCAGTTCGTCTTTGGCGATACTCAAACTCATCTGGTTGAGATACACGTTGTAAAAGTACTGTGTAACCATTTTTTCCAGGTTCAGCTTCTGCATGGCATAACTCAGGTTGGCATTTTCCAGGTCGAGCTCCAGTTCTTTCAACTGTAACTTTGTTTTATTATAAGTGAACAATGGCTGGTTCAGGCTTAGGTACAGATAATTGCTGAACGTTTTATTCCGGCTTTCATTAATCTCGCTGAAATTATTCTGCCACCCAAACCGGTTGATCAGCGAAATCGTTCCATCGGTCGGCAAAATAGGCTGCGATACGGTAAATGTTCCATACGACTCGGTGTTTTTTGTGGTATACCAGGTTGAATAGTAGTCGTTGAACGAACGGCTCATATTATAACTGAACGGGGTCAGGTTTAACGAGAAACTTGATTTCAACGCCGCTTTCTGGGCTTTCAGCAGTTCTTCGGAACGGGTAAGGCTCAGTAACGATTTGCGTATATCCGGACTGTTTGTCTGGGCGATGCCCAAGGCGCTTTCCAAGGTCAGGATTTGCTGCCCCTGTCCTTCCTGAAAGAAAAACAACAGACCAAGCAATATCAACGTACTTCGGGTAAAATTTTTCAAGATCATAGTTATTCAGGTTTTTATTGTTTTACAAGTTTAACCGCATCGGCTATCACCAACCGGGCTGTGCTTTTATTGCTTAACTCGACCACAACCGAGTCGGGCGAGAAGTAAAAAGCACCCAGGCTGTTCCATCCCGTATCGGCGGTATTCAGATCGACTGTTACATCTTCTTTCCCGTCGTCGTGGTAAATGGTGAAGGTATATTCTCCTTTCGGAGAATTATCACCACCACCTCTTCCGGGAGGCCCTCCGCGGCGTTCTTCTTTATCAATAAAGGCATAAACTTCATAGAACCCTTTTTCTTTAAGCGGAATGTTCCAAATCGCTTTTTTACTTCCGTCGCCCGAGCGAATGTAATATGCCGACCGGATGAACTTTCCAAAGAAATTACTACTGGTGGTGGCACGCCAGTCGCGGGGGGCCCTCCAACTGCTAAACCCGACATATTTTTCGCCACTGTTTTCTTCTTTTATCAGAAGTTTCTGCAATAAACTCGTTTCGGTGGATTGCTCAATCCGAAACCCTTTATCCTCGTTATCCAGGATAATCTCGCCCTCTTCGGCCAGGGTGACCGGCTTATCCACAATTTTTTCACCCTCGAACGGAACGGCTTTTTTATCTTCCTCGATGTTGCCCAACTGCAACCGCATCTCCGAAGGGATATTCCGGGATGTAAGGGTATTTACACTCATGCCCCGGGGATTTCCATCGAGCAGGTAGCTGATTTCTTTGGTCTGATTGGCATCAAGCTGGATCAGTTTCGTAACCGTTTCGGTATTGGAACCCCCGCCCATAAAACGCCCCGGCCCTCCGCCATCGCCAATCCGAAATTCAATACGGATAATGCCCTCTGTATTTTCGGTATTGGTTACCTTAAATTTCACCATGGTTTTCAGACGGTCGCCGTCCATCACGTTCACGGCCTTGGGATTACTAATCAGGTATCCGGGCAATTGTTTGCTATTAAACCACGACTCCATATAGGGAATCAAATCAACGCCAAACGCCTCTTTAATCCGGAGGCTGAAATCTTCGATCGATGTGGCCTTAAATTTTACACTGCGTAAATAGTTGTACAGAAATTCATTAAACGCATCGTCGCCGGCTTTTCGTTTGATAATCGAAAACAGAGCTTGCCCCTTCATTTGGATCACATTATCGATAATTTGTGTCTGATCTGGATCGTTCAGCAATTCGGCGAAACTATGATCGACCAAAGCCAGGTTCGCCTTTTCATTTTCCGAGGTCCCCTGCATCTCACGCATGAAACCCATTCGCTGGTCCTGTGTCGCTTCTTTTTTGTACGATTCAAAAATGCGGTCGGTAATCGGCCATTTATCCGATTTGATGTAATAGGCATAATTGTAGAACAAGGGGAAAACAAAGGTCGGGTTTTTCTTTTCGGTCACCTGCACCTGCCCGGCGCTCCGGCTGAAATTAGGCCTCCCGGACGACTGGGTAAAATTAGACAGAAAGTTCTGGAGCAAAGTTACTTTTTTGTCCTTCGCTGTCATATTGGCAAAATCGCCACGCCCCCACCGGGCCATCCGTTTTTCACTTCCGGCAAAATCGGCATCGCGCACGGTTACCCCTTTCTCAGGGAAGAAAACCATTTCGGGCTGAATCTGGTCACGTTCTCCAATCAAAATGCGTTCGTACGAATAAAACTGTACCGGAACTTCGACCAGGGTAAACCGGGCAAACGGGTAATAACAGTCAACCGTACGTTCAAAATCTTTCAGCGATTCGGCAATAATGCCCGGAATCGTATCGTTTATCTCTTCCAAATATTTGCTGAAATAATCATGCCCCGGGTGCAGGTACAAATTGAAGTCAAGCCCATCGATCTTCTGACTTTTCTTTTCGTACGGACCAATGATTACCGACACCTGAGACAACGGTTTTTTGTTATTGAACTTAAACAGATTGCCGTTCTGTTCGGGTTCCCCCTGTGAAATGGCAGTCAGCCCGGGCAGGGTTTTCACCTGCACCTCGAAACGGCTGAATTGTTTCTGCATCCATTCCTTGTTCTGTTTTCCAAACGTAGCAAACGGAACCGGATACCAGTTGTCTTCGCGGGTAAGTAATACATATTCGGGCAAAACAAATGCATGACGTTTATCAATCCGGTACATCATCTGCCCGTACTTCTCTTCCTGCATCGCTTTGTCATCCAGTTCCAGGTAACAAGCTGCCTCATTGATCGTCCCCCGGTAAGTAAATTCAATCGAGGCCGAATCGCCAGGTTGCAGGTTTAATCCGGAGAAATTAACCAGATGAAGGTTCCGCTCCGGATGAATTTCCGTACCATTCAGCAACACCTTTTCAATCGTCAGGCCGGGGTTCAGCGAAAAATGCGTTTTGTCGACGGCTTTTCCTGATTCGTTCGACACATCCAGGCGGGCGGTGCAAGCAATCTGAGAACCCAAGTGCTCGAGCGAAATCTGGTACGATTTTACAGTCAGGATGTCTTCATGTATTTTATCATCGTTCAGGGTTCGCATCTGAGACCGCAACTCCTGATTTTGACGGAAATTACCCACATGCTCAAAACCCAGCCAAATGCCGCCTGCAAAGAACAAGACGGCCGGAACCAACGAAATCTTATTGGACATTTGAGACTGGGGCAACCGCTTGAGCAGGCTTACCGAAAGCAGGATAAATGCCAGCCCGAAACATACGTACATGCCGCGATGGATCCATATCGTATGCCAGTTTCCAAAGCCTACAAAATCGGAATACGTCAGTGGAATGTTAAAGGCCATGTAGTCAAAGAAATAATAAAACTTGTTGGCCAGGTAAAACAGCGACAGGGCAACATATCCGAGCAATACCACAAAGGTAACTGCCTGATTGCGCAAAATACTCATCAAAAAAACCGAAACCCCGAGAATATAAATTAAGGTCGGGACACTGATAACCAGGAAATAATACAGATATGCCTTCAGGTTCACACCTACCCCTTCTGCAATTAAATTGAATATCAGCGATTCAGACAAAACAAAGGCATTCAGGATCACGAACACAATCAGGTTCCCCCATACCTTTCCGGCAACATACTCGCCATTGGTCATGGGCCGGACGTAAATTACATCGGTTGTATCCAGCTTTTTATCGCGTTTCAGAAAGTCAGACGAAAGGAAAATCACGACAATCGCCTGAACAACATTCAACATCAGCAGATTGACATACGGAATAATCGAAGGCAAGGCTTTTATTTCCCAGTTTCCGGCTCCGGAGCCCGGATCGATCAACGTCCCGAGGTTGAAAAGGAAAAGAAACAAAAGCGCGATAATGGCAAAAATGCGGAAGAACCAGCTTCGCAGCAGGGTCTTAATTTCGTATTTGGCAATAGAATGAATGTTGTGAAGCGATAACATTTACCGGATATTTAGTTTGTTAGTCTGTAGTCCATTGGTTCAGTTTGCTTTCCATGAAATATACGTAAGCGTGTTCCAGGTTGGGGGCAATATGCTCGCCGCAATACCCATTGATACTTTCGGCTACCACCTGAATATCCCAGCCATAATCGGTCGGCACGTTCGAAATGACCGGATAAGTTTCGTTAATCTCCATATATTCCGAATCGGAGGCTTTTATCAGCCAGACTTTCCCTTCGGCTTCAGCAATCAATTGGTCGGGCGAACCGGTAAATGCCAGTTGTCCCAAATTGAGCAAAGCCATGCTCTGGCAGGAACTGGAAATATCTCCGACAATGTGGGTCGACAAAATGATAATCACATCTTGTGTCGAGATGGTTGAAAGCAAATTTCGGAACCGGATGCGTTCTTCCGGATCGAGACCGGTGGTTGGTTCATCGACCACGATGACCTTCGGATTGTTAATCAATGCCTGGGCAATGCCCAACCGGCGCTTCATACCTCCTGAAAGTTTGTTAGCCTTGCGGTCGCGCGCTTCATACAGGCCAACTTCTTCCAGCATTTTGTCGACAGCCTGGTTGCGTTGCGATTTATTTTTCATACCGGCCAGGCGAGCAGCATAATCCAGAAATTCGTATGTTTTTAGTTGAGAAAAAAAACGGAAATCCTGCGGGAGATACCCAAGCAAAGCCCTGACTTTGCCACGGTCTTTGGTGATATCGAGGTCGTTGATCTTAATTGTTCCGGAAGAGGGTTCCATTAAGGTAACCAAAATACGCATGAGGCTCGATTTACCGGCCCCATTAGGCCCCAGCAGGCCAAACATGCCATTAGTTATTTCGAGGTTTACATTTTTCAGGGCATGATTGCCATTTTTGTAAACCTTATTTAGGTTTTCAATCGTTATCTTCACAGTTAGCAGATTAAAGCACGGTTAAACAGACTGCATTTTGGCTCAAAGGTTTAAGCTGTTTCTGTATAAAATAAACGTAATCTGTCCCGATTTTTTAATTTTTACTACCAAATGCCCGTTTATTTCGACAAACCACCGGTTTTCTTCGACCCGGATAATGGTTGTCCCCCGAAAATTTCGTTTCGCCCATATAAAAAAAGCCGGCCTCTTTGCAGCCGGCTTTAAACAAAGTTACAACGAACAAAACCTTCCAAGCAGTGTCAGTGGTATATTTCATCTTTTGTGTGATAACCCGATGCAATGACCGTTTGCTCCAGGTTATCTTTTGTTACAAGTATCGAGTTTAGCAGTATTGATGGGACCAGTATCTTCCCGTTGCTTTCGCGGATATCGGTTGGAGCAACATTTTCCCCACTTGCCAGGTCGACGGCAAGTTTAGCGGCCTGAGTGGCCATTTCTTTCAACGGTTTCAACACCGTACAGGTCTGATATCCCCAAACAATAGCCTTGAGTGCCTGCAATTCTGCATCCTGACCGGCCACCATAATTTTTCCTTCCTTCCCACGGTCTTTCAGGGCCTGGATGACCCCGCCGGCCAACGCGTCGCTCCCGGCTATAATACCCGTTAACGTTTCGCCATATTTATCCAGTAACTGAAGTGTATGCCGGTATCCTTCTTCCGGGGTCCAGTCTTCGGTAAACTCGCTGGATACAACTTTCACATCCCCCTTTTCCATCAGTGGTTCCAATACGTTCATCTGCCCGATAAACAAGCGCATGGAGTTATTATCGTACCGAGAACCACAAATCAAGGCATATTCGCCTTTGGGCTTTATCGAGGTCAGGCACGAAGCCTGCATCTCCCCGATGCTGATACTGTTGGCCGAAACGTAATAATCCAGATCGCAATTATTGATCATGCGGTCGTAGGCAATGACTTTCACTCCGTATTGATGGGCCATCTCAACGATTTTAGCTGCTTCGCTCTGCTTTATCGGGATAACGATCAACACTTTTGCCCCCTGATCAATCATTTTTTTTGCCTGATCAATCTGGATCGCCTGGTTATTCCCGGCGAGCTCAAAGAAGACCTTACCTCCAAGTCTGGTTATTTCATTTTCGAGATAAGTTTTATCTTTTTCCCATCGTTCATTCTCAAAACTATGAACCAGCAAACCAATTTTTGGATGACGGGGAGAAGAACAGGAGGGAAATAAAAGTGTGGCCATCAAAACCACGATTAAAGACATGTAAATCGTTTTCATATTCCGGATTTTAGTGGACAAACTACATGTCTTGTTACGAGATTAATAATAATTTAGGTAAAACAGAAAGCCTGTTTTTGAGCAGTTTATACCGGCTTTCTCCAACATAAAACAACCTGAAAGATCGGTGGGGAATCTGTAAGATACAAGACTTATGATTTGATAAGGAAAGCTAAATCAAAATACCCGCAAATGCTCGTACAGCTTTTGGACCGGGAGGCCCATCACATTGAAATACGAACCTTCGATACGCTGGATCCCAATATAGCCAATCCATTCCTGAATACCATACGCCCCAGCCTTATCGTAGGGCTTGTAATAATCGAGGTAAAATGCAATTTCTTCGTCGGACAGTGTTTTAAACCACACGTCGGTCGAAACATAAAACGAATCTTTTTTTTCAGCCGAAAGCAGACAAACCCCGGTAAGCACCTGGTGCTTCTTCCCCGACAAATCACGAAGCATGGCAAAAGCCTGATCGCGGCCTTCTGGCTTTCCCAGCACCTTTCCATCGAGCCAGACAATGGTATCGGCTGTAATTACCAACTGGTTATTTTTCAGGAAGGGACGAAAGGCTTCGGCTTTCAGTTCGGCCAGGAAAACCGGCACCTCGGTCATGCCCAACCCTGCTGGGAACGATTCGTCCACATCGAGGGTTTTCACGGTAAAACGCAGCCCCAGATCGCGCAATAATTCCTGACGACGGGGCGATTGCGAGGCCAGTACCAATTCGTATTTCTTCAGGTTGTCGAGCATTGGCTAATCGGCTTTAATGCTGAGCAATTCTTGTCCAAACCAGATTTCCTGCGAGCGCATCACCTGTTCAATGATATCACGGACGCATCCCTCTCCGCCTTTCCGGTCTGATATATATTCAGAGATCGACTTTATTTCCGGAACCGCATCTTGCGGACAGGTTGCCACGCCCACCACGCTCATAATGGCAAAATCCACCAGATCGTCGCCCATATACAGTATCTCAGAAGCTTTCAATCCGGTTTTCCGAAGAAAATCGTCTAAACATTCAGTTTTGTTAAACGAATTCATATAAATGTGCTTTACTCCCAGCTTTTCGTAGCGAAGCCGTACCGAATCGGTATTTCCACCCGTGATTATGCCAATCTGTAGCCCTTTTTTCAACGCATAACGAATCGCAAAACCATCCTTGATATTGGCCGTACGTACCGGATCGCCATTGACGTCGAGCGGACTGGTATCCATCGAGAGAACCCCGTCAACATCAAAAATCAACCCTTTTATCGAAATCAGTTTTTCTTTGAAAAAAGTCATTTTGCGTTCGTTTGGTGAAATTGAAAAATGCTGTCGGTTACAAAGCTATAGATTTTCCGTAGTTCGGGCCGGTCATTCAGCATCTCGAGGTGCTTCCCGATAACCGACTGATCGTAGCGTTTGGCCGGACCAGTCTGGGCATCAACCGGTCGGAGGTCATTAATTTTTTCTGAAGTTTCGCGGATCAGGGGTTTCAGCAAATCGAAATCCAGTTTTTTATCCTGAAGAATCGATTCGCCTAGCGCGTACATGTGGTTCACAAAGTTGCAGACAAAAACCGCCGCCAGGTGCAGGCTTTTCCGCTCTTCGGAACTCACCTGATGAATGCTTCCGGAAATCCTGGCTGCCAGACGCTGCAACCTGACCCAATTCGCCGGATGGTTGGCTTCCAGACAAATCGGGATGTCGGAAAAATTCACCCGCCGGTTTTTCGAAAAAGTCTGCAATGGATAGAACACGCCAAAATTTTCAGAAAATCCGGATAAAACATCCATCGGAATACTTCCGGCAGTATGGACAAGAAACCGATCAGGTGGCAAATTCAGGTTTTCCAGAACTTCTGGCAAAACATCGTCTTTGACCGAAATAATATATAAATCAGCCTCCGGAGAAACCAGCGAAAGATCGGTTATCGCAGCAGCCTGAACCTGGTCGGCCAACGCCAGCGCCGAAGCCTCAGTCCGGCTAAATACCTGGGGAATAACAATTCCCTGTTCATGAAGCGCCAAGGCCAATTGGGTCGCCAGGTTCCCGGCCCCGATGAATATTACTTTTTCAATCATCGCATCTGTTTTTGCCCCGGAAAGATACAAAAAAACCGGCCAAGGCCGGTGTTAGTTTACATTCAGGGCTTCGCTAAAGTGAAACCTTGAATAAAGGCAGATCAAACCAGTTCGAAACGCTTACTGACAACGTCCCAGTTCACGATATTCCAGAAATTGTCAACATATTCGGCCCGGCGGTTTTGATAGTGCAGGTAGTAGGCATGTTCCCACACATCGAGAGCCAAAAGCGGAGTGCCCTTTTGCGCCGCCACATCCATCAACGGATTATCCTGGTTGGGAGTTGAACTGACAAAAAGCTTTCCGCCGGCGCCGGCAACCAGCCAGGCCCAGCCGCTGCCAAAATGAGACCTGGCCGCTCCGGAAAAAGTTTCTTTAAATTTATCGAACGAACCAAAACCGCGATCGATCGCTCGCGCCAGCTTTGCTGATGGGGAAGTTTTTGCCGGCCCCATATTTTCCCAGAAAAGTTTGTGGTTATAATACCCTCCGCCGTTGTTCCGAACGGCAGAGCTGTGGGCGCTGACTTTTGAAAAAATTGTTTCGATATCCTGATCAGCCAGTGGTGTATCTTTTACCGCCGCTTTGAAATTATTGAAATAGCCACGATGGTGCTTATCGTAGTGCAATTCCATGGTCCGGGCATCAATATAAGGTTCCAGCGCATCGTAAGGATATGGAAGTTCGGGGAACGCCAATTCGCCGGCCTTGGGCGAAATAACTCTGCTGTTGTAAACATTCGCCCACACCGGAGCTGCGGCTAATATGGTTCCGACAAGTGTTAAAAAATTTCTGCGTTGCATTGTATTCGTTTTAAATGGCCAAAATTGAGTGTGTTTGTTTTGTAAAAGCAATTTTGAAAGAATTAACAACCAGCTCATTTATTTGTTTTTGCCGGAATTGCCCCTTTCTCTCACAACGACCATTTCTATCTAAAAAACAGCAACTTAACCAATAACCTAATATTTGTTAATGATTATCGAGCCAGGCAATCATATACATCGAGTGTTCAATAGTCGGTAAAATCTCGCGACCATATTCGGTCACCGCTTTCACACTGCCTGGCAGACAATAAATCAGTGTTTTCCCTTTTAACCCGGCAATCCCGCGACTCAACAGAGCGGCAGGCTTTTCCATACCATACTTTACCCTGATGAGTTCCATGATACCCGGAATTTCTTTATCGAGTAAAGGTTTTACAGTTTCGGGGGTAATATCCCTTGGCCCAATTCCGGTGCCGCCTGTAGTGAAAACAACATCATATTCATCGGCCACTGCCCTGGTAATTATTTGGGTTAGTAATTCTGCATCGTCGGGTATCAACGTATTTGAAACAGAAATTTTTCGATTGATACCCGCAAAAAAATTCTCGCAAAGTTGTCTGATATGAGGCCCGCTCTTATCATCATATTCTCCAGCACTGGCGCGATCACTCAAGGTAATGACCTGAACCCGGATTACTTTGGGAACATATTCCAGTTCGTCGCCTGCGCACAGGTTCCCAGGCCTGACAACCCGTGCAAAAATACCTTCTTTCGGCATCACACAGTTACCAACCTCGCGAAAAATGGAGCAATTATCGCCATGGCATTTTTTCCCGATCTGGGTCACCTCCAGCTCGACATGATTCCCAATAAACCGGTCGAGCGGCCGACATTCATGCAACAGAACGCCTTCGGTCGTAATGTTCTCTGCAAACTCTCCGTACTGAATTATGCGACCGGCTTCGTCCGAAAATTTGGCTATGCTTTCGGCGGCCAGTAAACTTACCTGACGGTGCCATTTCCCTGAATGGGCATCACCAACAACGCCAATATCACTCAGATGAATGGATCCAACCGGCTTTTTTGCTGTTCCTTTTTTCTCTGAAACATTAACCGAACAAACTTTCACTTTCATAACCCATTTAAATAAAGCTCCTGATCCCGGACAGTTCCCATAGCATTTATCATAGTGCCATCAACCCTAAAAATCACATCCGAAGATACAATCTTTTCGAACTCCAGATATTAATATATGTATTTTTTTAAATACATTGATGTATTGATTTTAAAATTCTTCAACGACAGGCCGGTCTTCAAGCCAGGCGATCATATTTACAACTAAGTAGTTCCAGTTTTGAAATCCTTTATTTAGCAACGGCGCTCCGGTTTCCGGCTCGTAATATTCATGTAATGCGCCACTCGTCTCAAAGTCTCTCCCAAACAAAGCGATTGTTTTGATCACCAAATCATTGGCTTCATCCCGAAATCCATACTTCACCAGCCCTCTAAACACCATATAGTTTGATATTCCCCAAATCGGACCTCTCCAATTTGACGGATTAGCGCTCGCCCTGACGCTGTACATCTTTTCCATTCTCGAGAGCGTGCGCACTCCCGATGGTGAGTAAAACGTTCTGGGGTTTAGATAGTGTTCTTTTACCATGCGCTCAGCCTGTTCCGGAGTGGCAATTCCGGCCCACATCGCCAGAAAGCCCGACCAAACTTCAATTCTCTGAATCAGACAATCGTAATCACGCGGATATCCGGCATGAATCACAAATGTTTTCCCGAGCGTGTTATCGGTTTTATTGGTTACCGGACGCAGGTTCAAATCGACACTGTAGAAAAACCCATCGCGTTCATCCCAACAGTGTTCCTGAATAGCGGCTTTCAACCGAGCGGCATCTTCGGCAAACTCATGCCCGACTTCTTTCAAGCCCAAACAGTCGGACAAATAAACCATCGCCATCAACTCTTTATACATCAAACAATTTAGAAAAATAGAAGCCGAACTACGGTCAGGCCTAAAAAAAGTGCAAGGGTCATTATCGACACCAATCGCCACATCGGTTTGCCAGAAGTATAAGCCGGTAGCTTTATCCCGATGATGTGTTTTATAATTGTTAACAAACGCCAGAAGATGATAAAACTTTTCACGCAACCATTCAGCATTGCCATCCTGAAGACGGGTTAAAAATGCGGCATGCTGGGCCAACACGGGTTTGTGCATATTAATCCGGTAGATATCCTCCGGTTTTATTTCGCGCGGATTTGAATCTTCCCAGATAACAATCGGAAGGTATCCGTCCCAATCACCATAATTCAAAAAATTCAGGACACATCCCTGCTCATAGGCAACTGCTTCTTTCGAGTCCTGAGCATTTCCAACGTCGGCAATGATCTGCCGCAAAGCAATATTGCTGAGCCATGAATCCCAATCCCACAAAACGTTGTCGTATTGATTACTCCCCGGGGTCAGAAACGGATATTTCAATGCGCCACCTCCTTCACGAAACATTTTTTTATAGTCATTATAGACATACGATTTTATCAGCGACGAGTAATCTTTCCCTGCTTTTACTCCAGTTTGTCCAATTACCGGGAAAGTAACCTGCAGAAATAGAATGTAGATTAACAAAAAACGAGATGATATAATACGCCCTTTCACTGTTTTGATTTGTTTGTTCTTGGTAAATAAAAGTAATAAAATCGTCCGAAACAAAATGGCAACCAAGCAATTCTGCAAAACAAAAATAAAAGACTGCCAACTTATTACACTGAACAAGCCGGCAGTCTTCTGACCAACATTCTATGAATCTCTGAGCCTATTTATACGCTTCATTCTGAGCAATTACATTCGGATTCTGAGTAATAACTTCCAGCGGTATAGGCAGTAACAACTGATTGACATTACTTATGGTAACGTTCTTACTGCTGTTCTTGATAACGGTAATTGCCCGCCCCGTGCGAATCAGGTCAAACCAACGATGAAACTCAAGAGCCAACTCAACTTGGCGTTCATGCTCACAAGCAAGATCGACCGAATTATATTTCGACGGGTAGCCAGCAGTTCCGTATAACGGTAATCCAACGCGTGCGCGTACTTCGTTCATGTATTTCGGATCGCCGGTCGCCTCTGTCAACATTAACAATACATCGGCATATCTGAGAATGATAAAATTATTGTCAGCCGCTTCTCTTAACCCATCCAGTTCGGCTGAAGTATCTTTCCATTTAATCGGAAACTTTACATCAACTTTCACACCACTGGCAGTTGTATATCCATCTTGTATCGATAAATCACGACGAGGGTCGCCAACTTCGTAAGCATTCCACAAATCGGTTGTTACCTGATTAAATCCTCCGCCCCATGCCGTAACAATACGGTTATCAAGTGGAGAGAACATAGCCCAGTACAAACTATACGGATTTGATTTTCCTCCTTTATATTGAATTTCAAAAATCGACTCAGCTCCGTTCTTCTTGGTTTTATTCCACAGATCGGCATATGGAACAAGGCTAAACTTACCATATACTTTCAACAATATTTCAGTGGCTTTGCTTTTATCTCCCAATGTAAGATAAACCTTCCCTAAAAGAGTATTAGCAGCTTCCTGACTGGCAGCGCCCACAAAGCGCTGATTCGCTTTTGCAGGCAATTTTGCGGCAGCAAAATTCAAATCGTCGATAATTTGAGTATAAACATCGGCTTTCGGGGTCCGTCCTTGCTTGTATGCCTCAGTTATTCCAAGCGGGGTTGTTACCAGCGGGATATCGCCCCAAGCCCTTACCATATCAAAATAGAACAATGCTCTCAGAAAACGTGCTTCAGCAACCAAAGCATCTTTATTTGCAAAATCAAGAGCAGTACTCTTGGCAATAATGTTATTCACTATAAATAATGATGAATAATAATTATTCCAGAAACCCAAGACCAATGTATTATTGGGATTCATCGTATGATTTTCAAAAGATTCATAGTCCTGAACTGTCCCTGCGGTATTGTCACTGTATGCATTATCCGACATCAGTTCGCCAAAAAAGGAGGGTAAACTTTCCGGTCCGTATAGTTTATACAACGAATTGTAAGCCGACCACATCGCTGTAGTTAGATCCTTCTCTGTTTTGTAAAAGTCGAGTTCATTCATATTGGATATGGGCGAGCGTTCCAGAAAGTCTTCGCCACAACCAAACATTATGACTCCTAACAGAAAGAGTATATATACTTTTTTCATCGTAGTTTGTTTTAGTTTATTAAACTTATTTTTAGAACGAAAGGCTAATTCCGGCAGTAGCAACGAACGGGTTCGGATACGCACCGTAATCAAATCCGACTAATACACCAGCCTGGTAGGTGCTGCCTTCAGGATCGTAGTTTGAATAATCTGAGAACACATAAACATTTTCAAGATTAACATACAACTTCAACGCACTAATATTCAATACATTCAAAATAGATTTTGGCATATTGTATCCCAAGCGGATATTTTTGATCCGGACAAACGATCCGTCTTCAACCCAGTACGAAGAACTCTGAGCCTGAACGGTATTTTGTGTAACCCTTGGCTTGTTAATTTTACCATTCCCGGGATCAGATTCAGATTTCCAATAATTTGTCACATATTTGTATGCATTACGGTCGCCATTAAACGATTTCAGGAAGCGGGAGTGTTGGTTCATGATCTCGTTGCCTTCAACACCAGTCAACATCACAGCAAGCTCCAGACCTTTATAACTGAAGGTATTTGTCATACCCCATGAAAAATCGGGCTGGTAATTTCCAATGATTGTACGGTCGTTTGCATCTATTTTTCCGTCTTTATTTACATCTCTTACTTTCGGGTCGCCCGGTTCACTACCTGGCCAGACCGGATAAAGCTTATTATCAAGATCCGACTGTTTCATAATAACGCCATCGAAAATATATCCAAAATAGTTCCCAATCGGCTGCCCCACTTCCGTTTTTGAGATTGCATCGTTAACAGTAATAAAAATAGGCGCATCGTTAGCCCCAAGTTTCAACACTTTGTTTCGGTTGGCCGAAATATTAAAGTCGGTAATCCACTTAAATTCGCCATCGATATTTTTTGTATTAAGCTGAAATTCAATTCCCTTATTTTGCAATTTCCCGATATTGGTAAGGGTTGTCTGAAATCCTGTCAATACCGGAATCGGCACATTCAAAAGCAGGTCGCGTGTTTTTGAGTAATAAATATCAATCGAGAAGTTGACGCGTTGATTATATAAACTGGCATCCAACCCAAGATTGGTCTGTCCTGTTTTTTCCCATTTTAACTCTTTGTCGGGAAATGTATTGGTATAAATACCCTGTTTAACATCAGATCCTGCAACATAGGAGGAATACCCCAACAAACCAATTGCTCCGTAATTCGGAATTTGATTGTTCCCTGTCAAACCATAACTCAGTCGAAATTTCAGACTGCTTAACCAAGAGTAATTCTTCATAAAAGCCTCTTCGGAAACGCGCCATGCCAGCGATCCGGAAGGGAAATACCCCCAGCGGTTACTTGCACCAAACCGGGAACAACCATCTGTTCGAATCGTAGCCGATGCCAGATATTTCCCTTTGTACGCATAATTTGCACGGGCCAGATAAGAAATCAGCGACCACTCGGTTGCAGTTGTGCTGCCTGAAGTAACCTTCCCTGCATTTAGGGTTTTAACCATGTCATTCGGGAATGATCCGGAAGTCATGTTACTGTAATCGTAGCGCTGCTCCTGGGCTGTGTACCCTAAAAGTCCGTTAATGGCATGAGCCTCATTAATCGTTGAGTTATAGGTTAACGTGTTTTCCCACGCCCAGTTGAACGATTGCATGGTAATTAAATTACCAGTTGCATTTACCCAGCCAGAATAACCCCAGTTTTGACCTTCGTTCCAATAAGAAGTATAATGAGAGTCTTCAATATTCGTGTTCAGCGCCGACTTAAAAGAAAGACCTTTCAGAATATTCCACTCGGCAAACGAATTGGCGGTAATCACATTGGTAATTTTTTCTTTTGTCATCTCCCGAGTTAACGAATACGGATGCCACAACTGAAAACCATATTTTACAAACGTATTCCAGATTGAGGCCGGATCCTTAAAACCAAGACTTCCGGTTTCGACATACAACGGGAAAATTGGATCGCTTTGGACTGACAAACTAACCGCATCCGATTTTCCTGCAGTACCAAAAGAAGCGTCTTTCGTACGAGACAACCCAATGTTGACCCCGATATTGAATTTATCGCTCATTTTATGCCGAATATTTGAACGCAACGTAATACGCTCGTATTCATTTTGATCAACAACTCCTTCATTATCTAAGAACCCTCCAGAAACCATAAACTGAGTTTTATCCGAACCTCCGGAGGCCGAAACCTGGACATTATGCGAGTAGGCTGTCCGGAAAAGGACATCCTGCCAGTCGGTCCCATTTCCAATACGGGCTAACCATTCCGGATCAGAAAACTCTACCGGGATTTTGGTATTGTTGCCACGAACAGCATTCGGATTATTTTTTAAAATGGTTGCCCAAGTATTGTTGCGGGCGGCAATTTCAAAATCCATCCATTCTTTGGCATCCATCATCTCAATCCGACGATTTACATTGGCAATGCTGAATTCATAAGTTGCTTCCATTTTAGGTTTCCCGGCTTTCCCTTGCTTGGTGGTGATAATCACGACCCCATTGGCGCCACGCGAACCATAAATTGCAGCCGAAGATGCATCTTTTAGGATCTCAATCGACTCGATATCGTTCGGATTGATAAAATTCAACGGATTTCGATTGAATTCCATGTTGCTACTGCTACTACTCCCATCGCCCGAACGAATGGTATTATCTTCCAGCGGAATTCCGTCGATAACATACAAGGGGGTTGTTCCTGCATTGATAGAAGATGCGCCACGAACCTTAATGGAAGGCGCCATTCCGGGGGCTCCTTGGGTTTGGGTAATCTGAACCCCGGAAACCTGACCAGACAGTGATTGCAGTGCATTGCCAAAAGGACGGTCTTTTAATTTATCGGCGCCAACCGAAACGACCGAACCTGTTAAATCACTTTTACGCACAGTGCCATAACCAATCGCCACAACCTCCTCAAGTCCAATAGCATCATCAGCCATCACAACATTTATATTAGTTTGTCCGCCAACCGACACTTCCTGTGTTTTCATCCCAACAAAAGAAAATACGACTGTTGCATTGGAGGGCACACTTGCCAAAACATAATTTCCATCGCTATCTGTAATTGTCCCGTTGCTGGTTCCCTTCACAACAACCGTTACTCCGGGCAATGCCTCTCCCTGTTTGTTGGTAACGTTTCCCTTCAGTGGTTTCGATTGCACAACCCCAAAATTCAATGCTTCGTCCGATTTATTCAGCAAAGCAACCTGCCGTCCAACAATTTTATAGGTGATTTCGGTTCCCTTTAAAATCTCATTCAGTATTTCATTGATATCAGTTTGGCGGGAATCTATCGAAACCTTTTGCTCAACGTTAACTTTTTCAGAATAAAAGAAGCGGAATTCACTTTGTTCTTCAATATTCTGAAGAACTTTTTCAAGCGAAACATTTCGAAGAGACAGAGATAATTTGGTAGTCTGAGAGTATGATTCAGATGCTACAACAGACAAGACAGAAAAGCATAGAATAATGATACTCAGCTTCATAATCAAAATAAATTTAGACAAAAAAGGTACAAAATGACCTTTCCCCAGTTCATTTTTTTTCATAAGTTTGAAATGTTTTGATTAATAATTTCTGTAAATTATTTTTCTCAGGTGGGAAAGTTGGCCGCTTTCCCACTTCTGTTTCCGAAGCCTCAGTCCGGAAAAATTAAAAAATCTGTTTTACCATAGGCACACTAAAATTTTTCAGTAATTATTTTACTTTTTATAAATAGTCAAGGTTCTTTCATCTTTATTGTAACGATAATTTATCGGCAATGTCAATTCCATCAGGTCGAGCACTTCGCTAAACGATTCCAACTCAATTTTACCGGTCACCTTTAAACGATTCAGCGTCTTGTCTTCAATCGTGATTTTCAGGTTATACCAACGTTCCAGACGTTTTGCTAAAATCTCCAATGGTTCTTCCTGAAAAATCAACCGGTTTTCCTTCCAGGCCGAAATCAAAGACGGATCGACTTGCTGAATTTTAACGTCGTCCTGATCGCTTGAAAAACTGGCTTGCTGCCCTGGTAAAAGAGTTCCCAGCGTGCTCTTATCACGTTTCAATTCAACTCTCCCGCGTTCGAGGGTTACCGAGGCTTGTTCTCCCTGGTAGGCCATAACATTAAAAGCCGTCCCGAGTACGTTCACGGTAAATCCAGATGTCTCGACCTTAAACGGAACTTTATCTTTCTTTACATCGAAAAAAGCTTCCCCGGATAATTTCACTGTTCTGGAATGGCTATCGAAACTGCTCGGAAAAGAAATGACCGAAGCGGCATTCAACCACACTTTTGAACCATCAGGAAGTAAAAAGCTGGTACGCGATGCCAGCGGGGTAGATATCTCCTGCATGAAAATCGGACAACTGGCCGACTGCTGACGCCCAAAATTCCAGATAGAGGTTACGATAAGCCCGACAATCAATACTGCCGCAACCTGAAGCCCCATGCGATAAGTTTTTAACTTTTTTTGATTTTGCCGGCTTTCTGCCAACGCAATCTGATGATGGATACGATCGAGTAACTCCGAATTGTTAAGATCATCTTTCACGTAACTAAAACGCGTCCAAACTCTCTTCATTTGTTCCCCTATCGCTTGATTGTTTTCGGCTTTCTGAATGAATTCAATCACCTGACGATATTCTTCCGGAGAACAGGTTCCCGCCACATAATTTCTAAAGATTTTTTCCATCTTTTTGATGAATTATATACGTTAATACACAAGGAAAGAACCTGCCCCCTGCCCGGGGCTAATTTTTTTTAGAAAAATAAAGTATAAAAAAGCCCGAAGGTAAATCCAAGTCCTTTAAACTTGTCTTTCAAGAACCTCAGGGCATGGGTCATGTGGTCTTCTACTGTTTTTACGGAAATGCCTAATTCGCCGGCAATTTCGGCATTCGATAAGCCTTTGTCACGACTAAGCTGATACACCTTTCGTCGTTTTTCAGGCAGTTGCTGGATTAACTCGTCGATATGTTTTTTTATATCGGCGTACTCAATTGTGCTTTGAGTAATAAATTCTTCGGCCACCGACTGATAAAAAAGTTTATTCTGAAATTCCTCGGATTTAAGCCTTGACCGAATTTCGTTGAGCAGTGTATTCTTGGTGATTGTAAATAAAAAAGCATTAAAAGTCTCAGCCTGCCTGATGTTCTTGCGATTCATCCAAAGTTTTACAAACACATCCTGAAGAATGTCATCGATCCCATCATTAAATTTTAGAAACGATTTGGAATAATAAAACAATTTTGGATAATAAAGGCGATAGAGCTCATCGAAAGCTTGCTTGTCATCTCTAGCCAACCCGGCTAAAAGTTTTTCCAAATTTTCAGGTTTGCCCATATCCAAAACTCGCAATTATGAGAAGCAAATTTAAAAAGATAATTGTATAACGAACACTTTTATCGAAAACAACAAAACAGCCGAAAGTGCATCCCAACGACGCAATCCGGCTGCCTCTCTTTTTTTACAACGTAATTGAAATCAAACTAATGCATTCATCTGAAATGCCATCAGAAAGCCACCTAAATAAATCTGACATATAACCAACTTATTGCTTTGCGGCAGGTCCCTGTTTCACCAAAAACGTATAATGCCCTGAACCAACTTTCAGCGTCACGTTGCCATGGTCCAAATTTACTTGCTTAACGTCGCTTAAATCAGCTATGGCAACCCCACTTTCGGTTACATTCTCGCTTTTAGCGGTTGGCAATACAATCTGTGCGCTTGCGTTCACCGGAACTTCAACCTCCACAGCGATTCCTTCGGGAGACTTCGCCCAGTTGGAACTGATTTTCCCGTAAGGCGTCATAAAATCAACCGAAGATGAATCGATCCCGTTCACCATCTGAGGCGCAATGACCGCCTCCTTGTATGCTACCGACCGGGCAGTCTGCCCAATTCCACCTAAGCCGGTATAGAACCATTCCATCAAATGGCCCAGCATCAGGTGGTTATTCGATACGCGTTCGAGGGCTGCCCAGGATTCGGTCAGCGCGGTTGCCCCTTTCTTCAATTGATAGCCATATCCGGGCACATCGTCGCGGGCGTTCATTTCGAACAGCAGGTCGCCGGCACCACCCTCCTGCAACGCTTTCACCAGAAAATGGAAGCCAATATCGCCGGCAGTCAAAGCTTTACCCGACTTTTCGATTGATGCAACCAAGGTTTGGAACACTTTGCTCTTCAAACTATCGGGAACAATGCCCAACACCAGCGGCATGGAAATAGCCGTCTGGCTTCCGGTTGAATAAACGTGTGTCCCCGGGTCCAAAAATTCCTTATTAAATGCCGTTTGTATCTCGCTGGCCCGGTCGGTATATTTTTTCACGTCATCAGTTTTCCCGAGCAGTTCTGCCATTCGGCCCATCAGGTATGCGTCGTAATAATAAATGGCCGTTGCCGTGACCGGGATCGGCGTTAACTGGGCAACACCCGGCAACTGCGGCCCCAGGTCGTACCAATCGCCCAATCCATGCGACAAAATGTGGTTTTTCGACTTGCTTTCGAGGTACCCGAGATAACGGACCATCATCGGCCAGGCTTTTTCCATGGGGCGTATATCGCCATAATACTGGTAAATCATCCAGGGAACAATGATTGCAGCGCTGCCCCATTCCGGCGAATCGCGAAAGCCCTCGGTAAACTGGGTGTATTCCGGGACAATGTCGGGGACCAGCCCTTCCGGGGTTTGCGCTTCGGCCATATCATCCAGCATTTTGCAATACAGATGATAGATGTCGTAATTAAATTGGATACCCCCGCCCATCAGATAGGTTTGTTCGAGCCAGCCTAATTTTTCGCGGTGCGGACAGTCGGTGGCCACGCTGTGCAGGTTACTCTTTATTGCCCATTTAATCAACTGGTTGATCCGATTAAAGAGATCGGACGAGGTGGTGAAATGACCAACCTGTGGCGCTGAATTCCGGGTATGCAAAAACTTCATGCCTACAATCCGGGGCAAGTGCCCTGGCGTTTTCAGCGTATCGGGAACGGCCCCAACCACCTGGACATAGCGGAAGCCCGTAAATGTAAAGCGGGGCGTCCATTTTTCAACGCCCTCGCCTTTCAGGATATACGTAAAATAGTACGGGCTCCCGGTAGCAGCCTGCTCAGCCTCTAGGCTTGGCTTGATTAATTCAGCCGGATATAGTTTTACCGTATCCCCTTTACTCCCTTTCACTTCCAATTCAACGATCCCCGAAGCATTCTGTCCAAAATCGTACAGGTAAGAGTTTGCGACAGTTGGTATTGCCTGAACCGATTTTAACCCGATTGTGTCGCAAACGGCCACGGGATAATCCTGTTCGGCCAGCAGTTTTTGGTTGGGGGCCGAAACCACCAGCGCAGGTTTCCAGCCCGAATCATCAAATCCGGGGGTATCCCACCCGGCCTGTTCGCGCGTTGCATCGTAGGTTTCGCCAGCATAGATACTTGAATAGGTAACCGGGCTTTCAGACACCTTCCAGCTTTCGTCGCTAACCACGGTTTCTTCGGAGCCGTCTTCATATTTTAACCGGAGCTTCAGGATCATTTTGGGGTTCCCGTAAGCCGCAATAAGTTTGCGGTACCGGGTGTTCGGGATGTTATAAAAGCCGTTCCCCAGCATCATCCCTAACGCATTTTCGCCGGATTTCAACCGGGCAGTCATATCGTAAATGTTATAGAAACAGGATTGATCATAATTAGTCCAACCCGGAGCCATAAAATGGTTGCCTACTTTTTCGCCGTTCAGCCGGAGTTCGTATTGCCCAAGCCCGGTCACAAACACAAGGGCTTCTTTCAGCCCCTTTTTTACTGAGAACTCTTTACGGAAAATTGGCAAGGCGTGCTCCCCGGTTTTAACATCTTTCCACTGCGGATTAAACATTGGCACGTGAATTCCGGGGACAATCCGTTGGGCTGAGTCCAGTTCATCCAGGGCGATCCATTTGGCATGGCTCCAGTCGCCGGCTGAGAAAAGCCCGGTTGTAAGGCGGGCCGGTTTGCTCCATTCCGACTCGTTCCCCTTGTTGTCCCACACTTTAACCGACCAATAATAGGTAGTCCCGGGGGCAAGTTTCGGTCCCGAATAATTCACCCAAATACTTTGGCTGCTTTCTGTTTTTCCTGAATCCCAGTCCGCTTTTTCGCGGGCAAGATCGCTCTCGTTTTCTGACAACAAAATCCGGTAGGCCGTCTGTTCAACGCCCCGGTCCGGAGAAATCATATTCCAGCTAAACCGGAAGTTTTCGGGATCGGCACCCATTGCTTCAGCCTTATTTTCGCAAAACGTGGCATTCACAACAAGTTTATTTGCTTTTTGCGCACATGCGAACGAAATACACATCAGCGCCCCACAAAGCAGGTAAAAAAATTTTTTTTGGATCATTCTATCGTGATTTTAGGTTTTTATCGGATCATGTGATTTTCTATTTCTTTATGTTTTCCTGAAAGACACTCACGATATCTTTTCTCCGTTCTTCCGGCGAGACATTGATGAATTCAATTTTCCCATTTTTCAATTTAGCTTCAACGATCGTGTTCGCGGGGGCATGTAACCTGAAATGCACATCACGCTCTTTGGGCCAGGCCGGGAACAGGTGAATTTTGTCGCCATCCACTTGCAATAACATTTCCTGAATGCCGATCATTCCGGAGCCACCCCAGTTGTGATCGGGGACCCAGTCGAAGCCGGGGCCCCAGAACGCAGGGAAGCGACGCCCCGAATCAGCCATTTTTTCAAAATTCAGCCTGACAGCTTCATTCGTCAATCCCAGGCGGGCGGCGAAAATATTGTCCTGTTTCCAGCCCACCGAACTCCGGTTTTTCAGGGCATCCGGATCATGGTACCAGGTATTGAGCGCCAACTCCAGGTTGGGTTTCCCGAAACCATACAACCCCCACGGGAAAACCGGGTACAGTTGTGGCACCTCCACATTGTTGACACGCTCCCACGATTTGGCCGGAGAGATGGTGGTAAAACCATCGCAAACCCGCGTCGCTATGGGTGGAACACGTCTCAGCATGTCCTGCCATTTTGCCTTCTGCCCTCCAGACAAATAATTCTCCGGAAGTTCAACTAACCGGGTCAGAATGGTCGTCAACGCGGCAATGGCCGGGGTCGGATTCGTGGCCATTTTATAGGTTTCGCAGGCCGAGCCGGGATACAAAACCAACTGTCCGTTCCCATCGAGTTTTTTACTGCCCCGTTGTGCTGCCAGATACTGGTAGTGTTCGTCGAAAAATGTCAGGCAACTTTCAATAAAAGGGAGGTAGCCCGACAGGTCATTCCCGGTATACCGTTCGGTTTCGAGCATCATCAGGCAAAACTCCAAAACGGTATCCCATTCGTATTCGAGCCAGGCATTGTATTCAACGCCCGGATTGTAACCGGCCGGACGTTCGGTGCCATATTCGGCGTAGTTGGGCAAGCCAAAATTTTCCATCTGCTCGGTGAAACAGGCCCCGCCGTGGCCCCAGTAAACTTCCGACCGCAATTCGGCATTTTTCAGAATCCGCAAATAAAAATCGAACTGCGGGTTCATCAAATCAAAGTCGCCCGATTTCAGCATCGGGAAATACACCAGCCTCTGGTTTTGGGCCGTAAACGTTCCGCCGCCCCAGTTCCGGAAATCGGGCGTAAAATTGCGGTCTTTGCTGGTAAACACCGGATCGACCGTAAACAGCCCCCCGTTAAATTTCGTTGGATATTTGCCATACGCGTTACAGGCCAGCATGTACCGGAAAAGCTGGTAATTACGGCCCACTTTCCAGTCTGCAGAGTCGGGGTTGTTCCCGATCGCCACAAAACTGCGGTCCCAGAACTGATGCCACCATTCCTGCGTTTTCACGCGAGCAGTTCTTCTGTTTTTCCGGCAGTCGGCAATCGTATTTTGCAGGTGGTTTTTCCATGCCGCAAGGGTCTCTGTTTGTTGCCCGGACAAAACAATCTCAACCGCATGCTTTTGTGCTGCCGATTTACTTTTCAGCAGCCAGCCCTTATACCCGGTATCGAGGTATTTTCCTTCGTAGTTGCCGGCTGGCATCAGGTTGTCGCCCCACATTTTCCCGCCGAACGTCAGGTTTCGCAACGGATTAAAAAGCTGATCCTTCACCGCCTCCATTCCCTGTTGCTTCACGGTGAGGTCAAAAACCGTCGGCTCCTGGTTCCGGTGAACAAACAGAACGCCTCCACCCTCAAAGCCAATCTCGTCTTTACGGGTTTTCAATCCATCGGGGACCGCCCATTTATACGAATTGGCAAAACCTTCCATTTTGCGGACCTCCCGGTCTTCGTACCGCCAGCTTTCGTAGCCGGCCGTTAGCTCCACGTTCCGGTTGGCCGAAACATCCACGTGAACAACCGGACGAAACACATCGGCCCAGATTTGCAACCGGACATCCAGCCCGTCCTTTTTCCCGGAGATTTGTACAAAACCGTCTTTCAACAGCAATTCCTGACGAAAAGTCCCTCCATCAAACGGGTTTGGGTTTAGTTTCAGGCGAATGCGTCCGGCTTTCAGCAAACTATTGTTCTCGTCGAAAAATCCGCTTTTGGCGATGTAAAAAAGCACATCGCCCTGCTCAACCCACACATTCAGGCCAATATCACCGCCACCACAGGGCATCGACTCCGACGAGTTTTGGCTCGGTGAATCCCATACAACATTATACTGATCGATTGGCGCCGACTGACCAAATGCCATCGCAACAAAGGCAATCAGGAAAAATAACAAACTATGTTTCATAATAGCCTCCCCCACCCCCTCCAACGAAGGGGAAATTTGGTTTTCTGGTTTAAACGTATATTCTCACACACTGCCTCCTTCCCGTTCCCCGGCAGTTGCCAGGGAACGGGAAGGGAGCTATATTTTTCGTTTTATCGTGTCAAAAATCGCTTCGATATTGGCCGGTGGAATATCAGGCAAAATAGCCTCATGACTTGGCGACAGAATCAATCCGGTCGGGAAAATATCCATCAGGTGGCGAACCTTGGCCTGCACATCTTCGGGCTTTTTGTTGACCAGCAGGTACTGTGCATCGATGCCCCCGCAGAAAGCTACCTTGTTGGCAAAGTTGTCTTTGAGTTTCTGCGGGTCCATTTCGGCAGCCAGCGCCTGGATCGGGTGGACCACATCGGCCCCCAGCCTGGCCAGATCGCCAATAACCGGAAAGATTGAACCGCACGAATGATGAATGACTTTCAGTCCGTAGCTTTTGGCCTGATCGATAATCTTTTTGGTCCCGGGGAAAACAAACTCGCGGAGGTTTTCCGGATCGACCATCAGGCCGGTCTGGCTGCCAAAATCATTGCCAATCAAAACGGCATCCAGATAACCTTTGGTTGCTTCGTAAAACAGTTCATTGGCCTGAAGATAAAAATCGGTAATCCGATCGATCACGGCCCGGAACATGTCGGGGTTCATCAGCATGGTTATCAGGGCATGCTCCATGCCAAAAGCCGAACAGGCGTCCTGAAAATGGGCCGACCACATAACCCCCATCCGGATTTTATCCGAAGGAATGGATTTGGCCAGGCGCAGCGACTCATCTTTCAAAACCATTTTGGCAGGATCGGGCCAGTTGAATTTGTCCACGTCGGCCGGATCGTCGTAATCTTCGAAAAAGCCCGGCGCGGTCAATGTTCGTTCATCCGGAGTATCGGCGTGTCTTGTCTTGGCAAAGTCGAACGCACAGGCAATGTGGTTAGCCGGCGGACAATTAAACGGCACCTCGATGGGCCAGATGTCGTCGTCTAATTTCTGTTTCAGCCCGGCGACCGACGAAACGCCAAAATAAGCAAACAAGTTTTTTTCGGCGGCCGGCACCGGCAATCCAAGCCACGAGGCCGGCCGATCGGTTTTTTCATAGTTTATCGTTGCGTAAAAACGCTCTCTGGAGTCCATCATGTTAGTTGTTTTAAAGCCTCCCCTAAGCCAAGGCTCAGCTTCGTTTAATCAAGTTTTTCGAAAAAATTCTATTCCCGATTCGCTTTACGTTGTTTTTTCCCCTTGAGGGAAACAGGGAAGGGGCTTTCTTCCCGACTAATCCTCACCGGGCCAAACAATCCTGCCGGCAGTAGTGGCTTGCCGGCCAACCGGTAAGGAGCGGTCGTCCGGGTAATCTGCTTTTCTTCCGGCAAATCATGGTCGCCCGTCAACCGGTTGGCCCAGGTATTGGTAACCAAAATCTCCAAGGTATTCCCGCCCTGTTTCAATGCCCGATCAATCCGGACCCGGAATGGCGCCGTCCAGCAAATGCCACAATCCCGACCATTCAGTTTCACTTCGGCAATGTTGGCAACCGAGCCCAACTCGAGCCACAACGGCTGGCCGGCAACCACCGGTTTCCTCCAATCAAAATTTTTCTTGTAAGTTGCCGTTCCGGAGTAAAAGCGAATCCGGTCGTCAGAGTTTTTGCTCCAGTCGGTTAAATCAGCAAAACGGAGCGGTTCGTCCGGCCCGCCCAGCAACGGATCGAATTGTACGGTCCACTCGCCCTGCAATGTCATTTCCGGAGACGTTTCAACCCAGTTTTTGCCCTGGGCACCTGTCGTTTTCCCGTCTTTGAAAATCACGAACAACGATTCGTCCGGCTCGAAACGGTATGATAAGGTTGTCCTTCCGTTTTCGGTTTCCCACGCTGCACACGGCCGGGTTTCGTTGGTCACCGGGTTGTATAATTCAGGCACCATATTTTCGATCCGGAACGACAGGGTAAGCATCCGCGGCTGATCCAACTGGTTAGCCACGAAATACACGTCTTTCTTCCCATCGCGGCGATGGTTCCAGGCTACCAACCCGGCCTGATCACCGCGTTGGTCCAGTGCCATGAAATCTTTTGCCATACCCAGTTCATTGAATGTTGCCGCTTCGTAAGGCCCCTGGATCACACAGCCTTTCCCGTTCTTCCAACATGCAAATTGCCCGCCGGATGCATCAGTCACAATCGTTTTTTCTCCGGAGAAAAGTTCATCAACCACCTTTCCCAGCCTTTTGTCGTTCCCGGTTACCGGGTCGAGGCCCGGTTCGGCAACCGGCTTTTGCATTATCAGAATTTTTGCCCCGTCTTTTACCAGACCGAGCAGTTTTTGGGCAACCGCCAAACTCATCCGTTCGCCGCCATCGGGTGCCATTTTCATATTTCCGGGTACAACCAGCAATCCGTAATTTGCCCCGCCCGGAAGCACAATCCGCCCGTTTTCGACCCTGGCCAGGTTCAGTAAAGCATCGCAGTTAAACGAATCGTAGGCATACCCCCGCAACGGATCGACCCAATCCGACGGATCGGCCATGTTGACCTGCGTTTTTACGTCGCGCGGCAGTTCTCTGACGGGAATTCCGGCATTTTGTAAACGGGCCCACTCCTGCTCTACCCGCTCCGCCCCAAAAATTCCGGGGAGGACATCGACCAACCGATCGGGCAGAATGGCGCGGCGCGGCGTTTCCTCGCCTGTGAAAACGGCCACATCAACCACCGGCCTGCCCTGCTGCAGCAATGCCTGGCAATTGGTTATGTAACTAAACCACGCTTTGCCCGGCTTCCACCAGATCTGGTCCCGCTGAATAAACGTGCCCACTTTATCCAGCGTCATCCCGGGCTTGTGGTCTTTCCACGGGTTCAGGGTAAAAACATGGAAAACCAGTTTATTGATGCCCAACGCAAAATTACGGTCGGCCAGCGTTTTCATCATACCGGGATGCTCGTCCCAATCAATGCGGATTTCGGTAAAACTTTCGGCCTGAACAATATTCTTTCCGTAGATATGTGCTCCGGAAATGGCATCAAGGATATCGTTTGGCTTATCGTGCGACGGGCTGCGAAGCCAGAATTCGCCCATGGGCAGGTCGACCTCGCGGTAATGCAACATCCCGTCGGAAACCATGACCGGGGCCACGCACTCGGCGCTGAACAGGCAGCCTTTTTGGTGTGCTTCTTCGGACGAAACCGTATAGAAATTGTCGACCACCACCTCGGAAATCGTCTGACGGACATCGGCAAGTACCCGTTCCGAGTAATCGGCGCTGTGCACCGGGATACCCGCCATGACCGGCAAATACGGCAACAAATCGTACCCCCGGCGCTTTTTGAATTCATCGAGAAAAACAGGCGACCAGTTCTGACTGCCGCACTCCCAGCTATCGACATGAAACCGCTTCAGTACTTTTGAGGCCAGCTCCGGCCCAACCTGCCGAAATGCTTCGCCAAACCATTGGTCAAACTGATACCGGACAACCTCCGGATTTAGTTTGTCGCACTCAAGGCCTTTCCCGCCGCCACCCACGTAATTCACATGCCCGGTCGACGTGTGCCCCATCCGGAGAATGACCCATCGACCTTCCGGGACATCCCAATTCAACGTCCCGTCGCTTTGCAAACCGGCGGTAATATTTTTCAGGTTTTCCGGGGCAATACAAGCGCTCTCCGGAAGCTGTTTTTCATCGTTTCGCTTGCCGATGCGCCAGACAGCCCCCGACTTTCCTTCAAACTGACTGATCCGGTTTTCGCCGGAAAGTTCAATTCCCCGGATCCGGAGCGCCGGCGCCCATTTGGCATCATCAAGGTCCTCAGCCCCCGGCTCAGAGCCTTCCGGATCGTACACAAAGCGAAAAAAGCGGGCCGTAACCGGGGCAATCCATTGCGTGGCATTGGCATCCAAATCGAGCCACCCCGAACGGGGAGGTTCAAGCCGGCAATGTCTGCGGAAGTTTACGCCGTCGTCGCTCACTTCGATTATCAGGCGGTTCGACTGGTAGTTGTTCCAGCCCGTGCCAATGGTCACCGAGCGGCAGGAGAACGGCCGTTCAAACGCATATTGTATCCAGCACGCTTCGTTGCTCGAGAAGTTTTTTTTATTGCCCTTTTCAGCTAAAAACTGAGCATCTGCCCCGGTGCTGGTTGTCACGTTGGGAACCGTAACAAACGATGATCCGCCAGCCCCATCCGGCGCCGGATAAGCAAAGACGGCAATATCTTCGTAATAATTTTCAACCTTTTCCGGCTGGGGCAATTGGCCGGAAAAAGTCTGGGCACCTGAAACTACCGTATCGGCCCAAACCACTTTCTGCATCGACATTTCAGGCGTGATCCACGGCCCGCCGGCAGCGGTGAACCCATCACAAGAGTTCAGTCCGAGTTTCAGGCCCAACCGGCCGGCTTCGCTCATGGCATGTTTTACCATGCCCCACCATTCCGGGGTCATGGTCCGGTACGATGGTTCGAATAACGGCGGATTGGGCACATCGCGGATGGCAAAAATATAAGCGCCGCCCAATCCGGCTTCTTTCATCGCTTCCAGGTCGGCCGTTATGGCCTCTTTGGTCACAGCCCCGTGCATCCAATACCAGAAAACCCACGGTTTGGCAGAATCTTCCGGAGTTTCAGGAATAACAGCCTGGCCAAAGCAAACCAGGCGGGCAAGTAAAAACAAGAAGAAAAAAAAACCTCTGACTCCCCTCCAATGAGGTAGAACCCGGTTGTGATGGAATATTTTTTGAAAAATTGTCATTTTATCCTTTTGCCATTTTATGAATAGTTATTAAAAAGGTTGACCGATCTTATAAGAAACTGTTTTTCAGGTGCAATCTCATCGTTTTTCAACTCACCCCAAGCCCGATAAATCGGTCTTCGCCCCTCTCTATCAATAGAGAGGGACACAGTCCATCATCTGACGGACGACGGGGTGAGTCATGCAATTAATATTATCTACAAATAAAATTTAAACAGTTTCAAAAAAGGTTGACCGATCTAAATTTGCACTGTCTAAGCCTCTCCTTTTCGGGGATCGGCTTGGAGAGAGCCTAAAAATTTACATCGCTGGATCCCAAATCTTTCGAAGTAGCCACAGCAATGCCCCGCTGCTCGTTTTCGTTGACAGCACAGTAAAAATGGTACACCACGCCTTTCCATTTTACCACACACGATTTATGGGCATACCGCTCACCGTAGGGTTTCGACGAAGCGATCAGGTCGTCGCCGGGCCAGTCGGTCCAGTGTACCAAGTCGTACGAACAGGCAAACCGGTTGAAAGCCCCGGTCCGCCCTTCCCAAAAGGCGCCGAAATAGAACATCACCCAAACATTCCCGATTTTCTGAATAAACGGGTCGCCGGTTATTCCCACCGGATGGTGTACCACCGGTTCGGCCTGAAACCGCTGCCACTCGACCATGTTATTTGATACCGCCATCCCGATCCGCTCATACCAGCGGGTTTTGACGTTGTTTTTGGCTGAATCTCCATTGGCATTGTAATACATTACAAACGGGTATCCGGTTGTTTTGGCCTTGTCCCAAATCACCGTACTTTTAAACTGCTTCTTATTTTCCCACCAGCGCACATCCGGATCAGCCGAAGTTAAAACCGGCTTATCCAACCGTTTCCATTCGTGAGCCATTGCCGGGTCCTGTTCGGTATATGCCATGCCCAGGCTCAGCACACCGGCCTCGTACCCTCTGGAACTTCCACCGAAATACGACATCCAGTATTTGTTGTCGTATTTTTGCAATTCGTACGAGCCGCCCCAGCGGGTATCCTGAAGCGCGACATAACCGGCATTCTGGTTGCAATCCCAACGGGCGCTGTCGCCGGAGAAAGACAACAGCTTCCCTTTGCTGTCCCAATGCAGCAGGTCGATACTCTCGGCCAGCCAGGTTTCGTAACCACGCCCGTCAAAAACCAGGTAAGTCATGTACCATTTGTCGTTTTTCCTGAAAACGGTCGGGCAATCCATCTTTTTCGAATCATCCGGAGGTACCATTACCAAGCCATATTTGTAGGGTGTCTTCACCTCATCATAAATTTTCTGCATCACGTTTTCAGGCACCACCTGCGATTTCGGTTTATTCCCGGCAAAAGACGCCAACCCAACAACAAAAACCACAAGAAGCAACAAACCAATACGTTTCATACTCTCACTATCTAATTTTCCTTTCAACACTATTTCTTTTCCGTCCGAAAAACACCCCCGTTTTAAAACCCGGGGCTGCTATAAAATTGTTCTTATAGAACTGGTTATGCACCTCAGAATTTCAGGGTTGGCCAATTTTTGGCAACTTGTTCGTCGTTCAATTTCTCCGGACAGAGGTAAAACCGATAGGCATAATCTTTCGCTTTTACCTGATACGTTTCGAGGGGCGCCGCCACTTCCGACCACGAATCGTTCCCGCCGACCCCCATTTGCACCAGATCGATGTTCAGGGTCAGGAAGCCCGGTTCAGTCAACTCGTTCGTATGATTGGCCCGGTTGATATTTTCTTCGGTACAGGGCCACACGCTCATGCTCAGCAAACTATCGGCAACCACCAGCAGGCCCTGTTGCTTCCTGTCCCACAGGTACATCCAGCGCACATCGGTGCGGTTGCCATTTTCCTGAGGCATCACGTACGGCTCTATAAAGCGGTGGATGGGCAACGAATAAATGCCGACCCCGAACCCTGTCCGGCGATCGATATAATTTTCGAGCGGCCCGCGTCCGTACCAACTAATTTGCCGGTAACTGTCGGCTATTCCGCACGTCATCCCAACTTTCGGGATATTGGGCAAGCCGGCGTCAGCCTTCAGCTTATAATCCACCCGCACAACGCCAGCGCCGTTTATCGAATAATTCACAGTCACAGAGGCTTTCCCTTCGATCAGGTTATAAATGCTTTCCGCTTTTATTTCCCCGGAAGGTTCTTTGTTGATGGTAAAACCTGTCAACACGGGTTTGGCCTCGTACCATTCGTTCAAAAGCTCCTGTGGGTTCCATCCGCGGCGGTCGTTATCGGTCAGCGGACGGGTAAAGTGGGGCAACAGCGGACTGAAAATCTGCTCTTTCCCGTCAAAGACATACGAAGTCAACGCCCCAGTTTTCTTATCAAAAGCCAGGCTGAACCCCGTTCCGAGAACTTTAAACCAATCGCCTTCGCGTTGAATCGTCGTTTTGTTTCCGCCTCCGGAAGGCCGCTTGGAAAAAACAGGCAAACCACTCAGGGCAAACTGGTCGCAGGCCACCTCATGCCCGGCCTTTGCCCAAGGTGCATCATTTTTCAGGCTGAACGAAACAGTCAGGAAATACTCTTTTCCCTCCTTTTGTTTCGGTAAATACGGCAGCACGCTGATGACTGTATCTTGCCCGGCTTCCAGTGCGATTGGCGGAAGCATTTTGCCCAGGATTTCAGTTCCGTTTTCCAAAATTTTCAGGTTTACATTGTACCCAGACAGAGACTTGGCCGCATGGCGATTTTGAATTTTCAGCAATCCTTTCGCCGGATCGACCAATGAACAAACGACCGGTTGAAAAACATGTTTGCATTCGTACATAGCCGCTTTAGGACGTCCATCCGGAGCAACAAGTCCGTTGATACAAAAATTACTGTCGTGCAGTTTTTCTCCAAAATCGCCCCCATAAGCGTAGAACTCACGCCCTTGTGAATCTTTTTTCAGCAGCCCCTGATCTTTGTAATCCCAAATGCAGCCACCGATCAACCGGGGATTTGACCGGAAAATATCCCAAAACTCAGCCAGGTTACCGGTTGAATTTCCCATTGAATGAGCATATTCACAGAAAAAGATTGGACGATTATCTACATTCTGATCAATCAACAATTTGGGTGTAAATATCCCCGGGTACATGCGGCTCACGATATCGACATAGAGCAAATCGAGCGGGTTCTGGATGCGGTGCGAGTGGTCTTTGGGGTAGCCCGGCTCGCCCGGAGCGATGTAGCCATCTTGTTTCGGATCGCCCTGAGCCGGTTCGTAGTGCACCGGACGGGTAATGTCAAAATCATGGATCCAGGCTGCCATGGCTGCATTGTTAGGACCGCAACCGGCCTCATTGCCCAAACTCCAGATTATCACACTCGGGTGGTTTTTATCGCGAAGCACCATCCGGTCGGTACGTTCCATGAAGGCATGCGCCCAGCGCGTATCGTTGCTAAGCGCGCCGCCAATGCCATGCGTTTCGTAGTTGGCCTCATCAATCACCAGGATGCCGTACTCATCGCACAGGTCGTAGAAATACGGATCGTTGGGATAATGGCTGGTCCGGATGCAATTGAAATTGAAAGCTTTGATTTGTTGTACATCGCGCCGGATATCGTCATGCGATAACGCCTTCCCTTTCACCGGATCGTGATCGTGGCGGTTGATGCCGTACAGGTAAGTCACCTTCCCGTTAATCAGCAACTTGCTGTCGGTTTTCGAGAACTCAACACTCCGGAAACCAACCCGGCACGATTTTACTTCCTGAATTCTTCCGGATGAGTCTTCCAGGATCAATGCCAGGGTATATAAATTCGGTTCCTCGTCGCTCCATTTCGCCGGATTTTTCACCTTGGCCTCAAACAGGCCAAACTTCACGTTGTCGAGCCGCGGGTAGGTTTCGTTCAAAATATCATCAGCCGGCTTGCTCAATGGCTCCGGGAAAACAGGTTGTTTGTGGGCATCGAACAATTGAACTTTCAGGGTATAGCCTTTCACTGTGTCGCCGGTCAGGTTTTCTAACCTGGGACGAAGTTTAAAGATGGCATCCTGATAGTTCTTGTCTAATTGGGTTTGATAGAAAAAGTCGGCAATCCGCAACCGGGGTTCAGCCAGCAACAAAACTTCCCGTTGAATGCCGCTCATCCGCCAATGGTCCTGATCTTCGAGATACGAGGCATCGCTCCAACGGATTACCTGAACCGACAACACATTCTCGCCCTTCTGAAGATAAGGCGCCACATTGAACTCGGAGGGCAGGCAACTGTCTTCGCCGTAACCCACAAATTTGCCATTCAGCCATACCTTGAAAGCCGAACTGACACCTCCAAAATGGAGGGTGATATTCATGCCGTCCCATTTTTCAGGAACAAAAAAGCTGCGCTGATAAGAACCTACCGCATTGTAATCGCGGGGCACATACGGCGGGTTAACCGGTCGAAACGGATAAGCAGCGCTTTTATAAATCGGGATATCGTAACCTTTCATCTCCCAGTTCGAAGGCACTTCGATCTTGTCCCAGCCCGAGACTTTGCTTTTATAAAAATCGGTTGGGGCATCGTCCGGGTTCAGGGCAAATTTAAAATCCCAGTCGCCATTCAGGAGCAGCACTCGCGGTGAATTGGCGCGATCGCAGGTCAGCGCCTGGTCGAGTGTTTCGTACGGCCAGGCCGTTGCACGGGCCACATCGCGGTTTATACTGGTTACCTGCGGGTCTTCCCAGGGTTCGGTTTGGTAAACAGACGGAAGGGGCGGAATTCCGGCTTTCAGCCCGGTTACCCCCTGTGCAAAAATGGGTTGTGCCAGAAACACAAACGACAAACATCCCAAAACCTGTTTAACTTCTAACCTTTTCCTTTCCTTGCAATTCATAACTTCTTATTTATCGAACATTACACACCACGTCCAAGCTGTTCTCCGATATAACTTCCAATCGTCATTACGACAAAGGAGACAATCAGCGTAACCAGGGCAAAAACCAGTGTGCGGTTTGTATTTTTTGAAACCTGTTTCCATTCTTTCATCACAACGCCAACGATGTAACTGAAGAATATCAGCATCGACATATGCAACACCCAGCTTATAAACCGGTAATTCCCCATCTGAACATGTCCCAGTCCGTAAAACAAAAACTGAACAAACCAGAGGGTTCCGGCCAGAGCCGACCAAAGCGTGTTTTTCACCAAAAGGGCACAAGGCCTGTTTTCTGAGACAGTAAATTCTTTCAGGGTCCGCTGCCGAATGCCCAGAACAATAAACCAGATAAAATTCACCGCAAAGCATCCGGAGGTAGAAACAATCATCTTGGCATTTCCCTCGAAATTACCGGCTCCGTTTTTAGCGGCCATATCGGCAATGGGTTGCCCGTGTTCGAGCGAAAGGTTGAATACAGCCGACAGCACCCCGGCAATGATAGCCAGAAAAAGACCGGTCGTCATATTAAATCGGACCGTGTGGTTTTCGAGCCGTCCCAAGTCGTTTTCTTTTTTAAACCCGGCCCAGCCACATAAACCCACTCCGGCCACCGACAAAACCATACCGGTTATAATAATTGCGCTCCCGGGACGGGTAAAATAATCGCTCAGTCCACCATAAACTAACAACGGGGTCAACGTGCCCAGCACTGCCGAAATGCCAATGGCAATTGTATAGGTTAGCGAATACCCAATGTGTTTGATGGCAAAGCCAAACGACATACCGCCAAAACCATAACAAGCCCCTAATACAAAAGCTCCCCAGAACACATTGTCCGGAGCATTGTGCAGAATATCAAAAAAACCAGGAACCGTTAGCCAACCGGCCAAAAGCGGGATAAAGACCCACGCAAAGAAAGCCTGGACTAACCAGAAAGTCCCCCACGACCAGTTCTTTATTCGTGAATGCGGGGTATAGCAACTTGAAGCCGACATGCCGCCAATGGCATGCAGCCCTGTTCCCCATATCGGATTTGAATGAATCATTTCAGCGACAAAATAAGTGCATTTTTGTAAACGAATTCATAAAATTTCAACAGATAGAGGCTTGAATTAATCCAGATGGAATATTTCTTCCATATCAGCCCAAAACTCGCCTAAAGAGCGTGTTTCTATCGGATCCATCAATGGTTTTACCACGGCCCACCAACGTTGTGTTTCGGCATCCTGAGCCATCAAATCCATATCTTTTATGAAATCGTTACCAATATACTCGAAATATGCGAACAGTAGATTATCTTTTTTGAAAATGGAGTAATTTTTAATGTTGCATTCTTTAATTTTTGCCAATACCCCGGGCCATGTTTGTGCATGCAACCGGACATATTCTTCGGCGCCTTCGGGTTTCAGCCGGATGGTCTGACCAAATCGTCTCATAAGTTTGTAGTTAGTTTTTTTTGATTTTTCACATAGTACACTCCAAAATTGCCCGACACGTAAGTTCAAGTTCTGAAAAAACATTAAAAAATTGATATATTGCCGCACTCTAAGCTTGAATTGAATTTGAAATGCAAAGAATCAACGAGATACAAGAACATATTTTGATCGAACGCTTTAAATCCGGAGACCAATTGGCCTTCGAACAGATATTCCGTTTTTACTATCCCGGTTTAGTAGTTTTTGCATCGCAATATGTGATGGACGAAGAAGATGCAGAAGAAATTGTTCAGGATTTTTTTGTCAGGCTTTGGCAAAAGAAAGATCAGGTAAACCCTACAGAAACACTAAAACCATATTTATTTACTTCCATAAAAAACCGCTCGCTCAACTTTTTGTACCAGAAAAAACACAAAGAAAAGTTGGTTCACAAATTACTGGAAACTTCAAGAACGAGCCTGCTTTATCAATCCGAACTCTATGTAACATCGGAATTGCAGGAGGCCATCAGAAAAGCAATCGGAGCTTTATCTCCCAAATGCCGGGAAGTTTTTATTCTGAGCCGGATCAACGGACTAAAAAATGAAGATATTGCCAATAAGCTAAACCTGTCGAAAAGAACTGTTGAAACTCATGTAAGCAACGCCCTCAAACAACTCCGCTCCGACCTGAAGGACTACATCGAGCTTCTCGTTCTGCTTGATATCGCACAAAAAAAATAAGTACAACTCTTTTCCGTGAATATCGGTTCCGGTATTCAAACAAAAAAATCACTACTGAACGAGTAAAAAATTCACTACTGAACGAGTAAAAAATTAAAAGATAGGGGTTACTCCCCGAAGGTTTGGCCCCATGTTGTAGATTTGTTTTGCACACAAAAATCACAACATGGGTAAAAATACGGAAATAAAATTTGTCGGACAGCCGATTTT